>JASHYA010000025.1 GCA_030043315.1 Acidimicrobiales bacterium | reverse complement strand
TCGCACGCGGACCGGCTCGACAGGGGTGGCTTCGACACCATTTGGCTCGCCGAGGCATACCCGTGGTGGAGGCTCCACTCGATGGAGGCACGCTCCTCCACCGCCCTATCGGCGCTCATCGGTCGGGTGACCTCGAGGCTGCAGGTGGGATGGGGGATCATCTCTCCCTACACCCGCCATCCGATCCAGGTGGCGATGGAGGCCCGTGTCAGTCAGGAGGCACTGGGCCCTGGCCGGCTGCTGATCGGGTTCGGCGCCTCGAAGATCTTCATGAAAGAGGCCGGCATCGGCTCGCGCGGCCCCGCTCTGCCCTCCGAAACGGTGCGAGAGAGCGTCGAGATCCTCCGAGGCGTGTTGTCCGGGGAGGAGCTCGATTACCACGGACGGGTGTTCGACGCGGCGGTGCCCGCGCTGCGGCCCGACGCGTCGACCCCGCGCGAGGTGGTGCCGGTGTACATCGCCGGGACGGGTCCCCGGCTCCAGAGGATGGCGGGCGAGATCGCCGACGGCCTCCTCACGCCTAGCATCACGACGCCGGAATTCGTACGGCGCTCGCGACGCAATTTGGCACAGGGAGCCGCCGAGTCGGGACGGGACGCCGAGACGATCGATCTCGGGTGCACGATCGTCGCCTCGATCGACGAGGACCGAGAGAAGGGCCGCGAAGGAGCACGGGAGATCGCTGGCATGTACCTCGCGAACAAGGTCGAGAACATCCAGGCGTCCGCCGACGATCTGCTCGAGTGCGCGGGCCTGGACCGCGACGAGATCCGCCCGATCGCCGAGGCGATGCGCCAGGGGGGACGGGTCGCGGCGGCAAGGGCAGTGAGCGACTCCGTTCTCGATCGGACGCGCCCGATCGCCGGCACCCCGAGCGACTGCATCGAGGCGATCGAGCAGTACGCGGAGGCCGGGTGCACGCACATCATGCTCGAGCTATGGGGCGAGCGGCGGGAGGCACAACTCGAGCTCTTCGCCTCGCAGGTGCTGCCCCACTTCGGGAGATGACCGCCCCTGTCGGATCGTTGACAGAGGACGTCGCCACTGCCGTCGAGCACGCCGTCGATGAGGCGCGGCTGGTCGAGACCGCCAAAGCCCTGGTCGACGTGAGGAGCCCGACCGGGCACGAAGAGGCCATCGCCCACGAGGTCGCGGCGCGCTGCGACGAGCTCGGGCTGCGAACGGTGCTGCAGGAGGTCGAGCCGGGCCGACCGAACGTTGTGGGCGTCCTTCCGGGCACGGGAATTGGGCGGTCTCTCATGTTCAACGGGCACATGGACACCTCCTATTCGGGTGACGAGCCTCATCTCCGAACCCACCCCGGCTTCCGGCCTGCCGCATTCGAGCGCGACGGCAGGATCTGGGGACTCGGCATCGCCAACATGAAAGGAGCCATCGCCTGCTACCTGGAAGCGCTCGCGGCGCTGCGCGATGCGCGGGTGACGCTTCGTGGCGCCGTGGTCGTCGCTGCGGTCGTGGGGGAGATCGAGAAGTCGCAGTGGGCACCGGAGTTCGTCGGGGCCGAGTTCCGGGGCTATTCGGCGGGAAGCCACTACCTGGTATCGCACGGCGGCGGCGAGGTGGACTTCTGCGTGCTCGGGGAGCCGACCGAGAACCGTGTGGTGACCGGCCACTACGGGACCGTCTGGGGGCGCATCTCGACGAGGGGGCCCTTCGTTCACACGGCCTTCTCCAGGGCCTCGCACGCGGAGAACTCGATCCTGCGGATGGCAGCGTTGCTGCCGCTGGTCGAACGCTGGATCTCGGCATTCGAGGAGGAGTCCGAGTACGGCGGTCAGCCCGGCGTCGTGAACATCGGCGCCGTGCGCGGCGGCCAGCCGTGGAGGCTGAGCCGGACGCCAGAGCGGACCGACCTCTTCTTGGACGTCCGGGTTCCGCCGACGATGTCGTTGCAGGAGGCGTGTCGGCGGTTCAACCAGCTCGTCGCCGAGCTGCGGAGCTTCGCGCCCGACGCAGGCATCGAGTCGGAGATCTTCGTCACGAGCCCGGGTGCCGAGATCGCACCGGGACATGATCTCGTGCGCGCGGTCGAAGCTGCCCATGCCGGTGTCTTCGGGGTGCCGGCGGAGCACGATACCGTCCGCTGGTCGTCGGACGCGTCGGTTCTGAGTCGCTACGGCATCGAAACGGTGAACTACGGCGCGTCGAGCGGCCTGCCGCACCCCGATGGTGAGAACCTCGGGATCGACGAGCTGGTCCGCACCGCGGCGGTCTACGCCCTGACCGCAGCACTGATATGCGAGGTGGAGCGATGAAGCTAGTGATGTTCAGGGACCCCAGGGGCGAAGAGCACCCCGGAGTAGTCGACGGCGGCGACGTCGTGACCATCGACGGCGTGGAGTCCGTCCGGGAGCTGGTCGAGCGCGACCCCCAATTCTCCCGCGCCCAGAACGCATCCGGACGGCGTTACGCGATGGAGGAGATACGGCTGAGACCGCCGATCAAGCCGACGAAGCTCATCCATACCTCGGGCAACTTCCGAGAGCACGAAGAGGAGTCCAAGGTCGTGAACTGGTCCCACGCGATCGCGCCCTGGATCGTCTTCTTCCAGAACGTGGACGCGATCATCGGCCAGGACGACGACATCGTGTACCCCGAACACCTCACGACCGAGCTCGATCACGAGCTGGAGCTCGCCGTGCTCCTGGGGCGTTCAGGGGCCTTCTTGGACGAAGAGGAGGCAGAGAGCTTCATCGCCGGTTATCTGATTTTCAACGACATCACCGCCCGCGACATCCAGCGACGCGAGATGAAGTCGGGCGTCTTCTCGTTCTGCAAGTCAATCCAGACGTTCTGCCCGCTCGGTCCGTGGATCGTCACTCCGGACGAGGTCGGCGACCCGCACACCCTCGACATGAGGCTCACGGTCAACGGCGACCTCCGGCAGCACTCGTTCTCAGGGAACATGTCGGTGACGCTGCCTGAGCTGATCGCACACCACTCGCCGCTCGGATACAGCGCGGGTGACGTCCTCACGACCGGCACCGTGTCCGGAGTCGCGGGGTTCAAGGAAGACGCGCAGAAATGGTACCTGCAGCCCGGCGACGCGGTCGAGTGCGCGATCGAACGCGTGGGAACCCTGCGCAACCGGGTCGTTTCCTGGCAGGAGGCGCACGGGACCCCTCCGCCGCCGTTCCGGGAGTGGTGAAGCGGTGAGCTGGTCCGTTGACACGGCGAGACTCGAGCGAGTCCGGTCGTTGATGGCGGAGGAGGATCTCGACGCGCTGGTGGTGCGCTCGCCGGACAATCTGGTCTATCTCACGAATTACTGGTGCATGAAGGGGTACGACCTCGCGGTTTTCCCCCGAGCAGGCGACCCGACGCTGGTCGTCGTCGCGCCCCAGCGGGAAGATGCAGCACGCACCGGATGGACCGACGACGTCCGCACGTTCCGTCACTACGACCCGGACGATCCGCGACCACCTGCGGACCGAGCCCTCTCCCTTGCTCTCGGCGTCGTCGCCGAGCGGGACCTCGGCCGGCGCGTCGGCGTCGAGATGAACCAGAACGCGCAGTCGGCCGACCGCATGGCGGGCGAACCCACCGTCTACACGCTCGGCTACTTCGACGCATTTCGCGGGGCCGTGCGTGAGGTCGTCGACGCGACCGCACTTCTCGTCCGTGCCCGGTCGTTGAAGACGGCGCAGGAGATCGAACGGATGAAGCTCGCACAGGAGCTCGCCACGCTCGGGCTCGAGCACATCGGATCCCACATCCGCCCCGGTATGCGCGAGAGCGAGGTGGGCGCGATGTTCGAGGGGTTCGTGCACGAGACGGGGATCGGCTACAAGAGCAAGATCGAGATGGCGCGCGCCTTTACGCTCGTATGGTCGGGACCAGGGATCAAGACGTTCACGGCCACCGGGCACCGCCCGGTGGTCGAGAACGAGCCCACCCTGCTCGAGATCTGGGTATGTGCGGACGGCTATTGGACCGATCTGACGAAGAACTTCTGTCCCGGCGTCTTGAGCCCTCGCTACCTGGAGCTGCTCGATCTGCTCCTCCACGCCCGCGACCGCGCCCTCGAGGTGTTCCGCCCAGGTGGGGAGATCGCGGAGGTCGACCGGGTCATCCGTGCGACCTTGGCGGAGGGCGGCTACGACGGCCAGCCCGACCACGCCGTTGCTCACGGAGTGGGAGCACGGGCGCACGAGCCCCCGTGGGCGCACCTGGCGAGCCCGGGCCTGCTCGAGGAACGCATGGTGCTCGCCGTGGAGCCGGGTGCCTACTGGCCCGAAGGTGGCGGCCTCCGACTCGAAGACGACTACCTCGTGACGGAGTCAGGGCCCGAGCGCCTCGGCACCTTCCGCGACGACTTTCGATGACCACCCGCATCTGCGTCGTTGGGTGCGGGGCGGTCGGCAGCTTGTTCGCCGCCCATCTCGCCCAGCTCGAGGAGACCGAGGTCGTCGTGTACGACCTCTCTCGGCCTCATGTCGACGCCATCAATCGCGACGGCCTGCGCATCGTGGGGCAAGCGAATCTCGTCGCGCGGGTGCGCGCCACGGACGACCCAAAGGAGTTGGCACCTTGCCACTTCGGGATCGTGGCCACCAAGAGCTACGCGACGGATTCCGCCATCGAGGCCACCGCGCACTGTTTCGCCGAGGGCCACGTGGCGAGCGTCCAGAACGGCGTCGGAAATGAGGACGTGATCGCAGCCCACGTCGATCCCGCTCGGGTCATTCTCGGTACCACGTTCCCCGCCGGCCACCTCCTCGAGCCCGGCGTGGTCGCCATGGACACGGCCGGTGACACGTGGCTCGGTCCGTTCGGCCAGGACCCTTCGATGATGCCTGCGGTGGAGCGGCTCGCCGATCTCCTGACCCTGTCGGGGATGCCCACCAAGGCCCTCCCCGACGCCAGGGGCGCGCAATGGACCAAGTTGGTGTTCAACGCCGCGACCAATCCGCTGGGCGCGCTCACCGGTCTTACGCACGGCGAGGTGTGCGAGCAGCCGGGGCTCCGTCACCTGGTGAGCGCCCTCATCACCGAGGCCCTCGCGGTCGCGGCCGCGCTCGGGATCGTGCTCGACGGCGACCCGGAAGCGCTCGTGGACCATGCGGCTGTCGTCGCGCACGGCCACCGGGCGAGCATGCTGCAGGACGTCGCGGCACGCCGGCGCACCGAGATCGACTCGCTGAACGGAGGGATCGCCGCGCTGGGGCGGTCGTGCGCCGTCGCGACCCCGCTCAACGACGCGATCGTCGCGCTGGTGCACGGTCTCGAGGTGTCCTTCGGCATCCACCAAGGGAACTCCCCTAAGTTCGGGCAGGAAAAGGAAGGAGAACGATGACCGGGCAGCCGACCGCAGCGGAGGTCGATCGGCGTCATCGGGCGATGCGTGCGGCCCTCGAGAGATCGGAGCTCGACGCGTTGGTCGTCTGCGGCAGCGAGTACACGGGCTTCGAGGGGGCGGTTCGCTACGCGTCGGGGTTCCGGATCGTGCACCGGTACGCGTACGTGCTCGTGCCGCTCGAGGGCGCACCGGTCACCGTCTTCCCGGCCGAGGCCCGTTATGTGGGAGAGCACGACGACGGCTTCGTCACCGAGCACGTCTTCGCCGAGGTGCCCGGCGATTGGATCGCCGACCACCTGAGAGCCCGCGGTTGTCGGCGGGTCGGCGTGTACGGGCTCGACTACGTGATGTGCGTCCGGGATTACCGCGCGCTCGCCGACTCGGGGCTCGAGGTCGTCGGGTTCGACGACGAGTTCGACCTCGCACGGGCGGTCAAGAGCGCCGAGGAGCTCGAGATGGTGCGTGGGACGATCGCGATCAACGAGGAGGGGTTCTGGGCGGTCCATGGCGCCTATCGACCAGGCCGTACGCAGGCGGACCTCATGGCCGAGGCCGAGGCCACCTTCACCCGGGCCGGGTGCGGAAGGCTGACCATGGACATGACGCTGTGGGGACGGCACGGAGCCGCCGCGCCGGAGTTCCGCATCCCCGAGCACGTCGAGCCGATCGCTCCCGACGACCTGCTCCTGTACTCGCTCGAGGTCGCCGGTCCCTCTGGTTACTGGGTGGAATTCACGAGAGCGCTCAGCAAGGGGCCACTCGCCAAGGAGACCGAAGTGCTCCTCGAGGCGTACGCCGAGTCCTTCGAGGCCACGCCGAGGGCGCTCCGGGCGGGGATGACGGCGCACGACGCGCATGGGCTCGTCTCCGAGCCGTTTCGCCGGCGCGGGCTCCGCCTGGGCCACGTGACGGGGCACTCGATCGGCATGACGATGCTCGAGCATCCCCGCATCGGCGACGGCGTCGAGGTCGAGCTCGCAGAGAACATGGTGCTCTCCATGCACCCGCACGCCATCAGCGCAGATGGACGGTCGTGCATGTACATGCAGGACACGTGGAGGGTCGCGCCCGGAGAGGCCGAGCGTCTCACGCTCGTGCCCCTGCAAGTGTTCGATGGCAGCGAAGCGCGGGCCTAGCGCCGCAGAGCCAGCGGGTGGAGGCCGCCTCCACGACGCCGTCGTGACCGGTGCCGGCGACAACGGTCCGGTCAGGTCGATCACGCCCACGGGCGGCGGCCTCTCCGTCCTCGTCGTGGAGGCTTCCGAGGCGGCAGGGGGAGCACCCCGGAGCGGAGAGCTCTCGCTGCCGGGAGCAGGCCGCGCGGACGGTCTCGCCGGAGCTGGGCGGCAGCGAGCGTGGCCGCGTCGGCGGGGCGACGAAGCGCGTGGCCGCGGCCAGGACGTGGGATCATTGGTCGAGGATGTCCATACCGAGGAGGTGGTCACGTGAGCCCGCGGCATGACGGGAGCGCGTCGATCAAGCGGAGGCTGGCCAGCGACTGGACCGCGCCAGAGCCCGGCGGCGCGTTCCCAGCGCACCGTACGCTCGCGGAGAAGGCGTTCATCTCGCTGCACGAGGCGATCCTCACCGGCAAGCTGCAGCCGGGGGAACGCATTCCGATCGAGGACCTCGCGAGCGCGCTCGGGCTGAGCCCGATGCCGGTGAGGGAGGCGATCAGGCGTCTCGACGCGCTCGGACTCGTGGAGAACATCCCCCACAAGGGGGCGCGGGTCACCGAGCTCTCGATCGAGGACCTCAGGGAGATCTACGAGGCCCGGCTCTCGCTCGAGCCGCTCGCCATCGCGTTGGCCGCGCAACGGTTCACGCCGGAGGACGAAGCGCGGGCGAAGGAGCTGCTCGCTGTCCTCCGCACGAAAGAACCGGCGTCTGCGACCACGTGGCGCGCCCACAGCCAGCTGCACATGTCGATCTACCGGGCCTCGGGATCGTCCTGGCTGGTCCGATTGATCCAGCCCCTCTGGGAATCGAGCGAGCGGTACCGGCACGCGATGGATACGGCGGAGAGCGCGTCCAGCCATCTCCGAAAACACGAGGTGCTCGTTCAGTGCTGTGCGCGACACGAGCCTGAGCGGGCGGCCTTCGAGCTGACCAACCACCTTGTCACGACGGCCAACGCGCTCTCGAAACAGCTCGGGAGCGGCTCGCTCTTCTCCTTGGCCGAAGGGGGTCGGCTGACGCCGCTGGCGATGAGCCTCTCGCTTCCGTGACACAAGGGGGAGACGGTCGCCAACCTTGGCGCGTCGTCGTCGCGGGAGTTGGCGCGATCGGGAGCCTGTTCGCCGCCCACCTCACGACCGTGGCAGAGGTGTGGGTGTTGACCCGGCGCGCCGAGCATGCCGCGCACCTCAACGACCGGGGCATCGAAGTGAGCGGGAAGTCCGTGCTCCACTCGACGCTCCGTGCGACGAACGACGCCCGTGAGCTGCCCCCCTGCGACCTCGTCATCGTGGCCACCAAGGCGAACGACGTCGAAGCCGTCGCCGGCGCGCTGAAGGGTCACTCCGACGAGGCTGTGGTGATGACCTGTCAGAACGGGCTCGGGGCGGACGAGATCATGGCCGAGGCGGGACCGTGGCCGGTCCTGTCAGCGGTGACCTTCATGAGCGGCACCAAGCACGACGACGGGCACATCGAGTACGAGCTCGATGCGCCGACGTGGCTTGGCCCGTCGACGGTCCGTCCGCCGCCGCCCAGGATGCCCGAAGCGGTCGCAGCGCTCTTACGCGACTCGGGGCTCCACGCCGAGGCGTTCGATGACGTTCGCCCTGCGCTGTGGTCCAAGCTGATCTTCAATGCGACCGTGAACGCGTTGAGCGCGCTGACGGGGCTGCCCCACGATGTCCACTTCCGCGAGGAGACGCACATGACCGATCTCGGTCACCTCGCGCACCAGCTCGTCGAGGAGGGCCAGGCAGTGGCGCGTGCCGCGGGGGTCAAGCTCTTCGAGGACCCCTGGGAGATGAACCTGGAAGCTGTCCGCCGTGGGGAGACCGGTGGGAGCAGCTACCGCCACCTGCCATCCATGCTCGCAGATGTTCGTGCCAGACGACCGACCGAGGTCGATTTCATCACCGGCGCGCTGGTCCGTGAGGGGCAGAGACACGCGGTGCCGGTCCCGTTGCACCTCGCCATGTGGCGACTGGTTCGGGCGCTGGAGTCCTCGTACACGGCCGAGCCGTGACCCGGACAGGGCGCGGCAATCTTGACAATTGATCAAACCAGGGTTACGTTCGTCGCTGCGCTGCACCAGTGCGTCACTCCCGCCGCGGCACGCTGGTGAAGGCAGGATAGGGCCGGTGACGGCGGCGGAGAGTCCTTCGGAGGTGGGCTGACATGCTGCTCGAAGAGGTCGAGTACGTGCGGCCCACCAATCTCGAAGATGCGCTGGCCGTTCTCGCCGACGTGGACGGCGCCGCGCCGCTCGCCGGTGGTCAGAGTCTCGTGAACGTGCTCAAGAACAGGGTGGCGTCCGTCGACCTGCTGGTCGATATCTCGCGCCTCGCCGAGCTCCGCACAATCAAAAGGACCCCGGGTGGCGGGCTCGATGTGGGGGCATGCGTCACCTACGACGAGCTGGACCGGTCGCCGCTGGTGCGCGAGAGCCACTTCACGCTGGGCGAGGTCGCCGCGCACATCGAGGACCAGCAGATCAGGAACAAGGGCACGATCGGGGGCAACTGCTGCCTGAGCGATCCCACGAACAATCTCCCCCCCATCCTGGTCGCTCTCGACGCCGTCATGAACCTCCGGTCCACGAGCGCGCGACGAAGCGTGCAGGCCGCAGAGTTCTTCAAGGGGTACTTCGCCACCGCGCTCGAGTCCGGGGAGCTGCTCGTGTCGGTGACCGTCCCTCCAATGCCCGCGCGCTCCGGTGCCGGGTACGCCTCCCTTCTCGTCGCTGCGGACGCAAAGGCGATGGCACGGGCCGCGGCGTGGATCCAGCTCGGCACAGGGGGGCTGACCATCACCTCGGCTCGCGTGGCGCTCGCTCGTGTGGCGAACGTTCCGGTCCGCGACGCCGGCGTGGAGGCGAGGCTGGTGGGCGCAGAAGCCAGCGACGCCGCGGTACGCGACGCCTGCTCCGTGGCCGCAGAGGGCCTTCGGCCGATCGACGACGTCCATGGGAGCAGCCACTACCGACTCGAAATGGCAAGGGTGATGGCTCACCGCGCCGTCATGCAGGCGGTCGACCAAGCCACCGCTGGCCGGAACGGATCGGAGAGCGCGCGAAGAGGAGGCCGTGCATGACCGAGCGAGGGGCAAGCCACGCCATCACTGTCATCGTGAACGGGGAGCGGGTGAACCGGATCGTCTCGGCCCGTCAGCTTCTCGTCCATTTCCTGCGCGACGTCCTCGGCCTCACCGGGACGCACATCGGCTGCGACACCGGCAACTGTGGCGCGTGCACCGTAGTCGTCGACGGCAAGCTCGTGAAGAGCTGCATGCTCCTTGCACCGCAGGCGGATGGCAGCACCATCGAGACCGTCGAGAGCCTTGCTGCCGACGGTCAGCTGAGCGACTTGCAACGCGCGTTCAACGAGCACCACGCTCTCCAGTGCGGCTACTGCACCCCTGGGATGCTCATGAGCGCGACCTACCTGTTACGACAGAACCCGGATCCGAGCGCAGATGACGTGCGGAGGGCGATCCGTGGCAACGTCTGCCGTTGCACGGGCTACGTGAACATCGTCGAGGCGATCAGGTCCGCGGTGTCGGCGGGTAGTGCCGGACGGGCGGCGGCCGGAGCCGCAGAGGAGGCGTGACGTGACCATCACGAAGGGTCCGGGGACCGAACAAGCGATCCGGACGTGGTCGGGACGGTCGATACCCAGGAAGGAAGACGCCCGGCTGGTGAAGGGCCAGGGGTCCTTCGTCGACGATGGGGGCGTGCAGGGCCAAGGCTTCGCGTGGTTCGTCCGGTCGCCCCACGCACACGCGAGGATCGTCTCGATCGACTGTGCGCCGGCGTTGGAGATGGAGGGCGTCTACGCCGTGCTGACCGGCGAAGAGGCGCGCCAGCAGTGCGAGACCCCGTTCTTCGCGATCGCGCCGCCCCCAGGGTCTCTCATGGCCGAATGGCCGCTCGCGGTCGGCAAGGTTCGTTACCAGGGCGATGCGGTCGCGGTCGTCCTCGCCGAGAGCCGAGAGACGGCGCGCGACGCCGCTGAGCGCGTGTTCGTCGAGTACGAGCCGCTTCCCGCAGTCGTCGACACGGTCGCGGCCGCGGATCCCACGACGCCACTCCTCTACGACGACGCCGGCACGAACGTCGTCTGGAGAGGGGTCTTCGACTACGGCGACGTCGACTGGGCCCTCGAGAACGCCGATCACGTCGTGAAGATCGACCGCCTTCATTTCCACCGGTTCACCTCTGCTCCACTCGAGTGCAACGGTGCCGTCGTCGACTACGACCTCGGCACCGGGGTGGTCAACGTGATGAGCAACTATCAGATGCCGATGTTCGCGTCCATGGTGATCGGCCCCACTATCGGGGTCCCTATCAACAAGTTCAACTTCGTGACGAAGGACATCGGAGGTGCCTTCGGCATCAAGATCGGCTTCTTCGCACAGATCGCTGCCCTGGCCCTGCTTTCGAAGAAGGCCGGGCGTGCAGTGAAGTGGACGGAGTACCGCACGGAGCACATGCTCACCGCCGGGCACGGGAACGAACGCACCTTCCTTGACATCGAGGTACCCGTGATGTCGGACGGCACGATCCTCGGTGTGAAGGTTCGCGCCTTCGACGACGCGGGTGCGTACCTCCACTACGAGCCGCTCGGTGCGGTGATCTGGTCGCAGGTCGTGCCCGGGTGCTACAAGCTGAAGCACGTCCGGGTGGACTACACCGAAGTGGTCACCAACAAATGCCCAACCGTTCCGAACCGCGGTTATTCGCGGATGCAGCACCTGTGGATGATCGAGCGGATCATCGACATCGTCGCCAAGGAGCTCCGCCTCGATCCCGTCGACGTACGGAAGACGAACTACGTCCAACCAGAGGACTACCCCTACCGCACCCCCAACGACTGCGTCTACGACTCGGGTGACCTGCCCCGTTCGCTCGACATCGCGCTCGAGCTTGCGCACGCCGAGGAGTGGCGGGCCCGGCAGCGTGAGCTTGGGACGGGGTCGGGGCGGCGTATCGGCATCGGCATCGGTTCGACGCTCGACTCGGGCACCAACAACTTCGGGCAGTCGCGGATCATCAATCCCGACCTCCCATTCTCAGGGAACGGCGAGGCGGCAATCGTCAAGCTCGACCTGTTCGGCGAGGTGAACGTCAACATCGGCACCACCCCGCAGGGTCAGGGGCACGAGACCACCGCCGCACAGGTCACCGCCGACATTCTCGGGATCGCCCCGGACATGGTCACCGTCTCTACCGGGTTCAACCAGGCGAACAACTCGTACGTCGGGTTCTCGGGCACCTACGCCAGCCAATTCGCCGTTTCCGGTCTCGGGGCGGTCATGGGCGCGGCAGAGAAATTGCGGCACCAGATCGTGAAGCTGGCGGCGTATGCGCTGCGGGCGGCTGAAGAGGAGATCGACGTCTCGGACGGGTTCGCTCGTGTCCGTGGCGACGAGAACCGCGCCATCCCCTTCATCGGCCTTGCCAACATGGTGTACGCCAACAACGCGGGCCTGCCCGCCGAGCTCCTGTCCGAGGTCGATCTGAACGCCCGCTACGTCTACGTCCCGCCCTTCGAAGTGCCTGACCCGGTGACCAAGACGGGGAATTTGACGCTCACGTATGCGAGTCAAGTCCACGTCTGCGTGGTCGAGGTGGACGAGGAGACCGGAGAGGTCACGCTGCTCGAGTACGCAGCAGTCGACGACTGCGGCCGGCGGATCAACCCGATGATCGTGGAGGGACAGGTGCACGGCGCGACGGGGCTCGGGATCGCGGCGGCCCTCTATGAGTCGCTCGACTACGACGCGTCCGGTCAGCTGCAGCAGCCGTCGTTCTACGAGTACCACGCCGCCACCGCGCTGGACATTCCGCACGTCGACTGCGGCTCCATCGAGTCCGCGAGCCCGTTCACCCCCAACGGCGCAAAGGGGATGGGCGAAGGTGGAGGTGCCCCGCTCCACGCCGTGTGCAGCGCGATCCAGGATGCCGTCGGGGGGGACGGGCCGGTCGTCGCGGACAGCCACAACCACTGGGCGCGCGTCCACGAGCTCCTTCACCGGGATCCCACCGCCTCCCGAGGCGTCGCGGTGACCTCTCGTGAGGGGCCGCCTCGGGTGGCGCAGAGCTGATGCGGCTGGTCAACGAGTTCGTCGTCGCCGCTCCGCCGGACGTCGTGTGGAGCCATCTGCTGGACATGGAGCGGGTGGCGTCCTGCGTCCCGGGCGCCCGGGTCGAAGAGGTCATCCCCCCGGGCACGTACAAAGGGAAGATCCGCCTGAAGATAGGCCCAATGACGGTCGAGTACCGGGGCGAGGCCTCTCTCGTCGAAGCCGACGAGGAAGCGCGCGTCGCGACGATCCAGATGAAGGCCCGTGAAGCGCGCGGCCAGGGCTCTGCCGTCGCCACCGTGCGCAACCACCTGGTGGAGGTCCCCGACGGCACCCGGGTCGTCGCTGAGACGGACCTCGAGATCACCGGACCACAGGCGCAGTTCGGCAAGGGAGTGCTGGAGGACGTCGGCAACCGGGTCCTCGAGGAGTTCACGTCCAGGCTGGAACGTCAGATCGCGCAGGACGCCGCCGGCGGACCGGGTGTCGCTGCGGAGAATGTCCACGCAGACGGCGCGCCTGGACGCGAGTTGCCGGCCGCCTCCGACGATGTGCTCAATCTCAACTCGCTTGTCGGGGCCTCCCTCCGGTCACGGCGCGGTGTGCTCGCCCTCGTGGCCGGCGTCGTCGTGGTGGCTGCACTGGCGGTGATGAAATGCGCGCGACGATCGAGACCGAAGCGCTCGGCGCGCGGGCGGGGATAAGCAGGGGCGTCTACATGCGGATCGTCGACTGTTCGCACTTCTACGATGACGCGATGCCGGTCATGGACGGCATCGCGAAGCCGAGCTTCGTCGACCTCGCGACCGTGGAGACGGACGGGTACGCCATGTCGCGCTATTCGCTCACCAACCACTGCGGGACCCACGTGGACGCTCCCGCGCACCAGGTCGCCGGGGGAGACACGCTGGACGAGATCAGCCTCGATCGCTTCGTGACTGATGCGGTGGTGCTCGACATGCGCGCGCATGAGCCGGGCCCAGTGCGTGCGTGCGAGATCGAAGGGCAGCTGTCGCTGGTCCGTCGGAACGACATCGCCCTGTTCTCCTCGGGCAACGACGCGAACTGGGGCAGTGACGCCTACTGGCACGGCTGGTGCTATCCCGACGCCGAGGCGTCGCAGACGTTGATCGATCGAGGAGTCTCAGGGGTCGGGTTCGACGGACCGTCGGCCGATCCGGTGGAGAGCACGACCTACGAGCTGCACCTGGTGTGGCTCTCCGCGGGGCGGATCATCCTCGAGAACCTGGCAGCGCTCGACGAGCTCCCAGAACGGTGCCGGATCGTCGTCGCGCCACTCAAAGTGCGCCACGCGAACGGCGGCCCGGCGCGGGTCTTCGCGCTCGTCGACGATTAGGGGGGAGGAGCTGATGGCGAGAGGCTCGGAAGGCAGCATCCATGGAGGGCTTCGACACAACATTCTCGGGAGCCCCGACGCCGTGGCCCAGTCGCTCGCGTTGCTCGCGCTCGCCTTCGGGGTGTCTGCGGCTCCGGCCGGAGTGGCGGCGTCGGCCGGGTTCGCCGTGCCCTGGGCCTATGTGATCGCAGGGGTGGGGAGCCTCTGCCTCGCTTCGGTCATCGTCCGGTTCGCAAGACGCATCGCCCACGCCGGCGGGCTCTACGCCTACACCGTCCGGGGCCTCGGCCCACAGGTCGGTTTCGTGGGCGGTTGGCTCTACGCCGTCGCCTACGCCGTCGGCGTCTCCTTCGTGCTCATCATCTCGAGCGAGTACCTCGCGACAGTGCTCTCGTCGAACACCAGCGTCCACCTGAGCTGGTTCACCTGGTACGTGATCCTGCTCGCGGTCATGACGCTCATCGCGCTCGTCGATATCCGGGTCTCGACGCGCGTGCAGCTCGTCTTCGCTGTCATCGGCGTCGCGGCAGTGCTGGTCCTGTGCCTCGCGATCGTCGCCAAGGGGGGCGCCCATGGGGTGACCGTCCAGCCGTTGAACCCTGCGAAGAGCCTGTCGACCCACGGGCTGTTCCTGGGCGGGGTGCTCGCGTTCACGGGCTTTATCGGCTTCGAGGCGGCCGCGGTTCTCGGCGAGGAGGCGATCAATCCACTGAAGGCCATCCCGCGCGCCATCCTCGGGACCGTCATCGTCGCCACCGTCTACTACGTCTTCGTCACCTGGTCGATGGCCGTCGGCTTCGGTGCCGGTGCCGTTGCCAAATGGGCGTCCGACGCGACGGCGCTTTCGACTCTTTCCGATCGCTACGTCGCGCACTGGTTCGGCACGTTCCTCGACGTCGTGGTCGTCGTCGACGCCTTCGTCGCCGCTCTCGCGGGCGTGCAACTCACCGCGAGGACGCTCTTCGCCCTGGGTCGCGACCGCGGCCTCCCGTCCCTCTTCTCCGCCACGACGCCGCGCTTCAAGAGTCCCTTCGTCGGCATAGGGTTCTCGATCGCGCTCACCCTCGTGCTCGGAGCGACGCTCGGGCGGCACTATGGGGTGTTCACGTACTTCGACATGATGGCGACGAGCGGGTCGCTCGGGATCTTGTTCGTGTACATCCTGGTTGCCGTGTCCGGGATGGTGTACTTCTGGCGGATGCGAAACCGCGCGGCGCACGCGTACAACGTGCTGCTCGACGTGGTGCTGCCGCTCGGCGCAGTGGCCATTTGCGGCTACACGATCTACTCGTCCATCACACCGGCACCCCCGGCCCCCATCAGCTACTCCGTGTGGATCGCGCTCGGCTGGCTCGTGCTCGGCGTGATCATCGTCGGGATCGTCCTGGTCACGCGTCCCGAGGCGGTGCGGGGGTTCGGCCGGGCCTTCGTCGGGTCACCCCACGACGCGCCCGACGCGAGCGAGGGAAGTCCTACGCTCGCAGCAGCAGGTTTGGGAGAGGGTGGCGACGGCTCGCCACGTCCATGATCGCAACTCACACGAGGAGATAGCTGTGTTCGACGTCGATGCAGTCCGTGCCCGCTTCTCGGCGTTCGAGGGGGACTTCGCCTTCTTCGACGCGCCGGGCGGCACCCAGGTCCCAGACGAGGTGGCCGCGGCCGTTGCCTGGAACTATCGAGAGGCAAGCGGCAACCTCGGCGCGCCCTACGACACGAGCCAGAGGATCGAATCGGTCGTCGACGAGGCCCGCGAGAAGTCGGCGGTCTTCCTCGGCGCCAGCTCCGAGGAGATCACCTTTGGCGCCAACATGACGTCGCTCAACTTCACGTTGTCCCGGACGGTCGGTCGCACCCTCTCTCCGAAAGACGAGATCGTCGTCACGGCGCTCGACCACGACGCCAACGTCGCTCCGTGGCTCGAGCTTGCCCGGGACAAGGACCTGGTGGTGCGGCAGGTGGGCATCCTGGACGACACCACCCTGGACTACGCAGAGCTCGAGGGGTTGTTGAATTCGCGCACGCGGGTGGTCGCCTTCCCGTACGCGTCGAACGCGTTGGGCACGACCGTCGACGCGGGTCGCGTGTGCCAACTGGCCCACGAGGCGGGCGCCCTGGCTTGGGTCGATGCCGTCCAGTACGCGCCGCACCTGCCCATCGACGTGAAGGCGATCGACGCGGACGTCCTGTTGTGCTCGTCGTACAAGTTCTGTGGCCCGCACTTGGGCATCGCCTACGGGCGGCGAGAGGTCATCGAGTCCTGGAGGCCGTACAAGGCGCGCCCATCGGGCGATCGACCCGTCGGGCACCGCTTCGAGACGGGCACGCTTCCTTACGAGCTTCTGTCTGCGCTCGTCGCCACGTTCGACTACCTCGACGCCATAGGGGGGGTCGAGCAGGTGGTCGCCTGGGAGCGCACGCTCGGTGAGCGCTTCCTCGCGGAGCTGCCGGAGGACACCCGGCTATATGGATCTCCGAGCATGGAAGGAAGGGTCCCGACCTTCCTCCTGAACTACGAAGGTATTCCCTCGGCCGAGTTGTCGGTCGCCCTGGCCAAGGAGGGGTTCGGCGTCTGGAGCGGGGACAACTACTACGCTCTCGCGCTGTACGACCGTCTGAGCTGGAACGACGCGCTCCGGGTCGGGATTGCCCACTACAACACCCTGGAAGAGGTCGGGAGATTGAACGAGACTCTCAGCGCGCTCGTGCGCAGAGCGAGGGCGTAGCCCGATGGGTGAACTTGCGCCAGTCGTCGTGCAGGGCCAGCCGGTGCAGCCTGGACGCGGCGAGACCTCGATGGCGACGACCTTGGACCCTTCAGCAGGCTGCCCGCACCTGGTCCAGCGCGTCTTCTCGCTCGGACCCGAAGGGGTCCTCACCATCGTCGCCGAGGGAGGTGGCGAATGCTGGTACCTGAGCTCCGGCCACCTGACGGTGCAAGGCGAGCAGACGATCGATGTGGACGGACCGACCGGGATGTTCATCCCCGCAGGTGCGCGCTGCGAGGTCGAGAACCCGGGACCGGATGTCCTGGACGTGACCGTCGCGGTGCTTCCGGAGCCAGCCGTCTACCGGGAGGTCCTCGTGGCGCCGCTCGAGAGTTGCAGCGTCGAGGTGACCGGCGACCGGGAGTTCCGGGTCCTCCTCGGTGCACCCCAGAGCTTCGACGCGGCCACGCAGTTCGTCGGCGACATCCCGCCGGGGAGGGCGCCCGAGCACAGCCACACCTACGACGAAGTCGTGCGCGTGGTGAAGGGGAGGGGACAAGTTCACGCCGGAGGCGAAGTTCACCCGTTGGCCCCGGGAACGTCCGTGTACCTGCCCCCGGGGACCCCGCACTGTCTCGAGAACACGTCTGGCGAGTGGATGCGGGTCCTCGGGGTGTTCCACCCCGGGGGGAGCCCTGCGGCCAAGCAACAGCCCGACGAGGAGAAGGATCGACCGGTTACGTAGGTGACGGGGGTCGCCCGAGCGGGCAGGGTGGAGGCTCGGGTGCCTCGCACGGGCGTTGCCCGACACCCCCCATCGTGGGCGACAGTGACGCGGCTCGGAGCGGTGTGCTACGATACCTATAGTTGATCAAATGATGGTTACGTGGGGGGAGGACCAGGTGTTCTGCGGCCTGACGGTGCTCTCGGTATCGGCAGCGCGACGTGTGGTACCGGCGCGTGCGCGGCGCACCGTCGACAAGGAATGGACAGGCCGCCTCCGTTGAGCGGCGGGTCGCTGCGCGCGCCGCTGTGTACGACGTCGGCCGACGGAGCGCGGCGATGACGCTGGTGCTCAGGGGCGCCACCCTCGTCGACGTCGAGCTCCGCCGGACGCTGCCTGGCCGGTCCGTGCTCGTCGAAGACGGACGGATCGCGGCTCTCGGCGACGCCGATGACGCCTTCGACGACCTCACCGACGCGGAGGTCATCGACTGCCGCGGCCGGTACTTGCTGCCCGGCCTCATGGACATGCACGTCCACCTTCGACCCCTGCCCCACACCGGCCCGCACTCGAGCCGGTCGCGCTCCGCGCGCCCGAGTGCCCCGGTATCCCCAGCGGACGTCCTGCCGCAGCTGCACAGCTACCTCTACTGCGGGGTCACGTCGCTGTTCGACGCCGGGAACGATGCGAGCTTCATCTGGGCTTTGCGCGACGCCGAACGCTCCGGCAGGGTCCTGGCGCCGCGGGTCTTCTGCGCGGGCCCGTTCGTGACGTGCTCCGGCGGTCACGGCTCCGGGATGGCCGACGCCGTCGAAGTGAACGAGCTCCCCGGTGACCTTCCGGCCCTTCGGACACACCTCGCGAGGCGCCCCGATCTACTCAAGATCACCTACGACGAGCACGGCTGGGGCATCCGCCCGCTCATCCCGATCCTCGACACCGAGACCCTGCGCGGGATCGTGGAGACCGCGCACTCCGACGGGCTGCGCGTGACGGTCCACGCGTCGCACGAGCTGCGCGCGCGCGAAGCCGTCGAGTGCGGCACCGACACGCTGGCACACCCGGTGATCCAGTCGCCGATCACCGACGATTTCGTGGATCAGCTCTCGGCGAGCCGGCTGCCTGTCGTGAGCACGCTGGCAATCGGCCAGCGGTACCCACGGCTCGCAGACGACCCGGCCTTCCTCGAGGAGGAGGCGTACGCCGTGTGTCTCGATCCAAAGGAGCGCGCGCGGCTCGCATCCGAAGAGCATCTCGAACAGCGGCGGAACCGTTGGGCCGACTGGATGCGGGTGATGACCCCGGTGGCCCAGGAGAACCTTCGGCGCCTGGTCGAGTCCGGAGGCGTCGTCGCGGCGGGGACGGACCTCTCGCTCGGGCCCGAGCTCCTCCACGAGCTGGTGCTCCTCCAGGAGGGAGGCATAGAACCCTGGGACGTGCTCACGTGCGCGACGCTGAACGGGGCGCGGTTCCTCGGGATGGAGCAGGAGATAGGGTCCCTGCGGAGGGGGAACGTGGCCGACCTCGTCCTGTGCGACCTGGATCCGTCCACCGACGTCTCCCGGCTGCGCCACGTCTCGTTGGTCGTGAAGGGAGGTCGGGTCATCGATCGCTCCACATTAAACCTGGCTGGAGAGTGGCCGGCGCGGTCCGCCGCGCGGTTTCCTCGCCCACTCAGCGCATAACCGCCCCCCAACGTTTGTCTACTTCAACTCTGTGTAAGAGGAGGGAATCAGAATGAAACCAACGTCTCGCCGATGGAAGTTACGATTTAGCTTGGGTGCCACCGCAATCGCGTCGGTGTCGATGGTCGGCATCCTCGCGTCCACGGGTGCCACCCCGGCATCCGCGACCGCCCGACAGCGCTCGGCATCCACTGGCGCGGTCGTCTCCCTCGCTGAGGGCGCGCAGGGCACGCCCAACTTCATCATGCCGTTCGTGACAGGTGCCAACAACGCGGAAGCCAACATCAACCTGCAGTACCAGATGTGGCCGACGCTCTACACGATCAGCACGCCCAAGAGCGTGGACGCGATCAACAAAACACTGAGCCTCGCTTACCCGCCGGTCTACAGCGACGGGAACACCGTGGTAACCGTAACGCTCAAGCCGTGGAAATGGTCTGACGGCACGCCCCTCAGCGCCCGTGACATCACCTTCTTCATGAACATCTTGAAGGCTGAGAAGACGAGCTGGTCGTCTTGGGCGCCGGGCAACATGCCGACAAACGTGGTGAGCTGGACGACCAAGGGGGCAAGCACGGTTGTCTTCAAGCTGAACAAGGCCTACAACCCGACGTGGTTCACGGACACAGAGTTGGCGCACCTCGTGCCCATGCCACAGCAGGCGTGGGACAAGGAGTCAGCCACGGGGCCGGTCGGGAATTACGACACGACCACAGCCGGTGCCAAGGCGGTGTACACATTCCTGAAGAAGCAAGGCGAGGACACCGCCACCTACAACACGAACCCGCTGTGGCAGGTCGTGGACGGTGCGTTCAAGATCAAGCAGTACACATCCAACTCCTTCGTGGCACTCGTTGCGAACACCGCGTACTCGGGCCCTGACAAGCCCAAGATTTCGAAATTCGAGGAAATTCCGTACACGTCGTCGACAGCGGAGTTCAACGCCGTGCTCTCTGGCGATGTCAGCCTCGGCTACGTGCCGCTGAACGACCTAACCGAGACGTCCCGAGTGCAAGCGGTTGGCTACGACACCGTTCGCTCGGAGTTGGAAGCCTCGAACATGCTCTCGCTCAACTATCACAGCCCTGTCGTTGGGCCGCTCGTGAAGCAGCTCTACATTCGCGAGGCTCTCAACGATGTGATGGACCAACCGGGACAGATCAAGGCGATCCTTCACGGAACCGGTGGCTACGCGGACTATGGGCCCATCCCACCCGAGCCGACCAACCCCTACATGGCTTCCCTGCAGCGGAAGAACCCGTTCGACATCTCTGCGGCGAGGAAGCTCCTCACGTCGCACGGCTGGAAGATCCCCGCGAGTGGAGCGGCCAAGTGCGTGAAGCCCGGCACGGGTTCATCGGAATGTGGTGCAGGTATTGCGAAAGGTAAGACGCTCACGTTCGCGCTTCTCTACGTCACCGGGAGCGGCTACCTCACAGCGACGATGGCCAACTACAAGAGCGACGCGAGCGAAGTCGGAATTGTGATCAACCTTTCGCAGCAGCCGTTCAACTCGATCGTGGGCGACATCTGCGGGACCGCCACATGCGACAGCCCCGGATGGCAGATCGCCAACTGGGGGGCGGGCTTCGCCGAGAACTACAACTCTCCGTACCCGGAGGGCGCGCCGATATTCGAGAACCACGTCGGACTGGATTACCCGGTAACAGCGCAATTTGCGGCCCTCATGGATGCCACGAAGACCGCGACCGGCTCGAACACGGTGAAGGCAATGCGCGCTTACGACAAGTGGGTCATCCAGCACCAGCTCGAGGTTTGGCAGATCGAGACGTATACGGTGAACACCGTGTCCTCGAAGATCAAGAACGTCTGGTACAGCCCGATCACGGGCAACGTGTACCCACAGGAGTTCGTGGTCAAATAGCTCCGAATCGTCAAGTGCTTGACCCGTCGGCCGGCGAACCGGTATGTCGGCCGACGGGTCATGCTCATCTTCTCAGTGGCGACGGAAACGGGGGGATCTGCAGCCTGGAGCCCGACCTGTCGATGCGTGTCACTGGGGCGACCGTCACGGCGCTTTCGATATCCATCCAACGGAAGCACTCGGCGCCTAGCAACGGACGTGGTGAGAGAAGCGTTGGGTCCGTCAGCGGCCAGTTTGTGCGTGCCGCACAACTTGCGCAGCATGCTCGTACCAGTGCATCCAGAGCCGGGCGCGTATGAGGGGTGTGAGGGTCTCGTGAATGGTAGGTAGACAAGCGCCTGGCAACGTCGATTGGGAGAGCGTCAGAGACGACTTCCTAGGCGACACGGAGAAGACCTATCTCGACACCGCGACCAAAGGCATACCACCGAGAACGTCGTTCGGGGCCATGCGGGAGTACTACACGGCGCTACGACGCCAGGACAGCAGGTCGGCCACCGAGCAGACCATCTCCGTACTGGAGTACCTTCGGGAAGCACGGTGTGAGGCGGCAGAGTTCATCAATGCGTCCGAGCACGAGATCGCTCTCGTCGAGAGCACTCAGCAGGGCATCCGGGTCGTCGCCGACGCACTCGTGCTGCCGCCGGGCTCGCAAGTCCTGACGAGCGACGTCGAGTTCTTGGCGACCGTCCTGCCTTGGCGGTCCCTCTCGGCGTCGGGGGTCGAGCTCAAGGTGGTCCCTGGGCGCGATGGCGCGATTTGCCTCGAGGAACTCGAGGCTTCGCTCACGAGCGCGACGAAGGTTGTCTGCGTGAGCGCGACCCAAGAGGTGAGCGGCGCCACGCTTGACCTTGCTGCGCTCGGACGGATCTGCCGGGCCCGGGGGGTGCTGTCGATCGTGGATGCCACGCAGTACCTCGGTCCCCGCACGCTCGACGTCGAGCACGCCGGCCTCGATTGTGTCGCGGTTGGCGGCAGCAAATGGTTGTGCAACCCGTTCGGACTCGGCTTCGTCTGCCTCCGATCCCCCCTCCTCGAGGAGCTGCGCCCGAAGACGTACGGCTACATGGCGTTGCGTTTGCCACCGGGGGGCTGGTCTGAGTTCGTCGCGAACGCAGTCGCCTCGACCGAGGTCCCTGCCGTCTTCACCACGTCTGCGGAGAAGTTCGAGGGCGGTGGAACCGGGCCGTATCTGACCGCGTTGACCCTGAAGGCGTCACTTCGCGAGCTCACGGCCATCGGGCGGGCTCGCATCGAGGCACGGACTTACGAGCTGACCAGCGCCCTCATCGAGGGTCTCGACAAGACCGGCATGAAACTGGTGACGCCGCGCGAGGATCCGCAGCGTGCTGGCATCGTCACGTTTACGACCGGTGACGAGCGGGATGACGTGAGGCTGTATGAGCTCCTTCTCGACAACGAGGTGGTGACTTCCTACCGGAGAAGTGGCTCGACGGCGGGAATACGGGTGGCGCCGTACTTCTACAACTCACCCGACGACATCGACCGCGTTGTCGAGGTCGTCAACGCATTCACGAGGTGAGCATGCCGCTCCAAGCAAGCGCGGCGACGTCGGTAATGCTGCTCTTGCCAGACGGATAGTTCACCGATGGTGCTGGGCGGGGCCGGTCCCGCTTCACCTGCCCATTGGTGCCGCTTCGCCAGGGGACAGGCGATGCCGGCCCGGATCCCACCGGCGCAGCAGGTAGCCGCGCACGCTCGAAAGGCTCGGTCGCTCCCTGATCAGGAAGGAGTTAGGCGGTCATGAGCGGGCGGTGGTGGCAGAAGGTGGTGGAGTCCGTCCTGAGCTGCTCTCGGCTTGTGGTTCGGCCGGTGCCCATGGTATGATCAACGATCACAAAGTGGTCGCATCTGTGGCTGCCAAGTACCGGGTTGTCCCGAGCTGGTGCGGTCGCTTGACCGATCCTCACGGGGAGCACCGATGAAACGAAGTCAGTGGAAGTTCCTGCGCCGGAGCAAGGCCGCCATCGTCGTGCGAGGGGTTCCCGGTGGGACCGCACCAGCGACGTCTCTCTTCCGCAGGTCGGCCAGGGCCTTGACCGCCAGACCGGGTCGGCTTCGCATACGGTAAGGGCTATGCGCGCGCATGAGGCCGCCTGGATCCGAAAGAACGGACCGGAGATGTGGACCGTCGATGACTGCAGTAGCGACCTGCCGTCCAACTACGTCGGCAGCGTGACGTGCTGCACGGTGACTGGGAACTTGCGGCCTTCGGACTACGTGGTCGAGTAGGCCCAGTCTCGTCGGATCTGGCAGGAGAAGCTCCGGTGGATGGGCTCAGAGCGTGGTTTCCCTACGTGGGGCCCAAGCATGAGCTCGCAGCGCCGACGGCGAAGCTGCGCCGGCGCCACTGCGAAGTACAGGATCTGAAGATGCGTCCATGACCGCATACATCGTCAGGCGCATCGGCCAGGCGTGCGTCGTGGTGGTCGGCGTGTCGCTCATCGTGTTCCTGATCACGCACATGCTGCCTGGGAGCCCGGCGCGAGCGATTCTCGGTATTCAGGCGAAGCCGGCAGCCGTCCGGCAATTCAACCGCGTGAACGGCTATGACAAGCCGCTCTATGTCCAGTTCGTCTTGTATTGGAGGCACCTGCTCTCGGGAAACCTAGGCTTCTCCTACAAGCAGGACCTGCCCGTGGCGACCCTCATAGCCGACGATCTGCCGAAGACCTTGCTCCTTGACGGCCTTGGGTTCGGGTTTGCGTTCATTATCGGCATACCTGTCGGGCTATGGCAGGCAGTGCACCGGAACCGGGTGAGCGACCACGTTCTCACGTCGCTCTCGTTCGTCGGGTACTCGATGCCGGTCTTCTGGATCGCGATGCTGCTGATCTGGTTCTTGGCCGTGTCCAACCACGTGTTCCCGGCAGTCACCCCGTCGGCCGCCACGGTTGGCCAGGTCCTCCAGCATCCGATTGCGCTCGTCCTTCCTGTGACGACGCTTGCCATTGCGCTGTCACCTGCGGTCATTCGGTTCATGCGGTCGGCTGCGATAGAGAACCTCGCCCTTGACTACGTGCGGACCGCGAAGGCAAAGGGCGCCCCGCGGATGCGGGTCGTGCTCGCGCACGTGTTGCGAAACTCGGTGCTGCCGCTCATCACGCTGTTCGGGTTCACCCTCCCGCTCGTGCTGTCAGGTTCGATCGTCGTGGAGACGGTCTTCAACTACCCGGGGATGGGTCTGCTCATGTGGAACGCGGCCTTGGCGCGGGACTACCCCACCCTGCTCGGCGGGACGATCGTGATCGGGATTGCCACGGTGCTCGGGTCTCTCTTGGCCGACCTGCTCTACGTGATCGTGGATCCGAGGGTCCGGTACACCGCATGACCTCCACGCCGGACCGAAGAACCAGTCCTCCGGCTAGCGGTGGAGGCGACCGATGAGCCAGCAGACCGTGATCGCCCCGACCGGCACGCTCGAGGAGCAGGCGGGTCCGACCAGTGAAGTGCGGGTTCGCTTGGGCGGAAGGTTGCGGGCGGTGTGGAACTGGTGCTCGCTCCACAAGTCAGGTGTCATCGGCTTGACCGTCATCGTGCTGCTCACGTTGTTCAGCTTCGTGGGTCCGCTCATCTACCACACCGACCAGGTCCACACGAACCTCACAGCCGTGAACATGCCGCCGAGCCTGCAACACCCCCTTGGTACCGACGACGTCGGCTACGACATCCTGGGCCGCCTCATGGAGGGGGGCCAATCCTCGCTCGAGGTCGGTTTGGCCGCGGCAGCGCTGGCCAGCGTCATCGGCACCTTGTGGGGCGCGATCTCGGGTTACGTGGGTGGATGGATCGACGCGCTCATGATGCGCGTCGTGGACTCTGCCTTCGCGATCCCGCCCCTTCTCCTCCTTCTACTCCTCGGTACGATCTTCACGCCGTCGATCACCGAGCTGATCATCGTTCTCGGCCTCGTTTCCTGGTTGGTCACCGCTCGTCTCGTCCGCGGGGACTCTCTGTCGCTGCGAACGAGAGAGTATGTTCAGGCGGCGAAGGTCGTCGGCGCCCGGGAGACGAGGGTTGTGTGGCGCCACGTGATCCCGAACGCTCTGGGCACGATCGCCGTCCAGACGACGTTCGCGGTCGGGACAGCGATCCTGCTCCTGGCATCCTTGAGCTTCCTCGGTCTCGGTCCCGCCCCGCCGGCGGCGAACTGGGGCGCCATGCTCAGCAGTGGGCTCAACTACATCTACGCGGGGTACTGGTGGCAGATCTACCCGGCCGGCCTCGTGATCGTGATCACCGTGCTTGCGTTCAACATGGTCGCCGAATCGGTGCGTGACAGCTTCGAGACCCGGCTGGTGCGCGCCTGAGGTCCTAGAAAGACGCTCGGCGCCACCTTCCCGGGGCATACGGCCGGACCACCGCGCTGGAAGCACTCCGCTGCCAACAGCGAGCACGGGGCCGCCAAAGGGAGCGCACGTGATCATTCACACAGTGACTTCCTCGACTTGGTTTCACTCGAACTCGTTGCCGGTTGTCCGGGTTGGGGCATGTGGGACTGGCGGTCACGAGCCGCAGTCACTGGCCGGGCAATGCCGCTC
This sequence comes from Acidimicrobiales bacterium, assembly GCA_030043315.1. Lineage (GTDB taxonomy): Bacteria > Actinomycetota > Acidimicrobiia > Acidimicrobiales > RAAP-2 > JAJYVT01. Next base: position 3,888 of record JASHYA010000025.1, on the reverse strand, counting down.
GCAGGACCACCTCACTTGAGAGTGAACTGCTCCGGGTAGACATTATTCGTCACCGGGGACATCCACACGTGCTTCAGCTTGTTAGAGATCGCGTTGACCGAGTTCGTCACTACCTGCCACACTTCGGGCTCGTTCTCCACCACCCATTTGTCGTACGCGCGCATCGCCTTAACCGTCTGTGCAGCGTCGGCGGTCTGCGTGGCCGTGATGAGTGCTTGGAACGTCGGCGACACGGGGAAGTCGAGACCCTGGTGGCCCTGCCACATTGTGCTTCCCTCTGGATAGGGAGACCCGAAATTGTTGCCACCGTAGTCGGCCAGCTGCCAACCTGGGCTATCACATGTAGCAGTTCCGCAGATGTCGCCCACGATCGAGTTGAACGGTTGCTGCTGCAGGTCTAAGACGATCCCTACTCTGCTGGCGTCGCTCTTGTAGTTGGCGAGCACTCCTGTCATGTACCCGGTGCCGCTCGTGTAGACGAGGGAGAACGTGAGTTGCTTCCCTCGCTTGATACCAGCACCACAATCTGAGCTGCCGGTCCCTGGCCGTTTGCACACTGCGGGTCCCGTCGACGGAACGACCCATCCGTGAGACGTCAGAAGCTTACGAGCCGCTGACTCGTTGAAAGGGTTCTTCTTCTGTATAGGCGCCATGAAGGGATTTGCCGGCTGCGGGGGAACTGGCCCGTAGTCCGTGAACCCGCCGATGCCCGAGAGTATGGCCTTCACCTGTGCTGGCTGGTCTGAAACGTCGTTCAATGCTTGGCGGATGTACAGCTGCTTCACGAGAGGACCGGTAACAGGGCTGGTGTAGTTCAAGGTGATCAGGTTCACCTCTTCCAGAGGGGCCGGTGTGAGCTTGTAGCCGGCACCGGTGACCCGGTCCTTTTCCTGCAGGTCGTTGTCCGGCACGTAGCCGATCGTGACGTCTCCCGACAGCACCGCATTGAACTCAGCTGTCGCGGAGGTGTACGGCACCAGCTCGAACTTCGAGATGTGCGGCTTGTCCGGGCCCGAGTAGCTGGTGTTCGGCACCAGGGTCACGAAGCCGTTCGTTGTGAATTGCTCCAGTTTCCATGGGCCGTCGACCACCTGCCAGAGCGGGTTCGTGCTGTATGAAGCGACGTCCTTTCCTTGAGCCTGGAGGAAGGCGAAGACAGCCTTGGCACCTGCAGTCGTCGTGTCGTATGTACCAACCGGCCCGGTTGCGGACTCCTTATCCCATGCCTGCTGGGGGAGCGGGACTACGAACGACAACTGGTTGTCCGTGAACCACGTCGGGTTGTACGCGTGGTTCAGCTTGATCACGACCGTCTGCGTTCCTTGCGTTCTCCAACTGATCACGTTGTCGGGCATGGTGCCGGGCGTATGGTGAGCCCACGATGTCTTGTTTGCCTTCAACAGGTTCAGAAAGAACGTGAGATCTCGGGCGTCAAGTGGCGCTCCGTCCGACCACTTGTATTTTTTCAACGTGATGCTCACCTGCGTGTCAGCGTCGCTGTAGACGGGCGGCTCGGCGATGCTGAGTGTCGGATTGATCTTGTTGATGTTGTTCGGCGTGCCGATCGTATAGAGCGTCGGCCAGAGCTGGAACTGGAGGTTCGTGTTGGCGATCGAGTTGTTCTCCCCTGTGACGAACGGCATGAGGTAGTTCGGAGCGACGCTTGCGGTCTCCGCCATGCTGACGGTTCCACTGGCCGACGCGGTGCTGCGCTTCGTCGAGGCGGATGAGATCGGCGCGATCGAGACCGTCAGTGCGGCCACCATCGAAATGATCGCGACCGACAATGCACTGGAACCCGTCCACCGCCTCCATGATTGCCCTGCTCGCTTCATGCGTGTTCCTTTCTCGTGCTGCACGTGCCCGACTGAGCTCAGAAGGGCTCGAAGTGTTGAAGGAAGGGGATCAAGGAGTGTCCGCACCCCGAAGCCCGTCCCACCCTTCACCAGGTAGCCAGAATCCTCGTGAGCCAAGCACGATCCCGCGATGTCGAGGTGGACCCAGGGCTTGTCGGCGACGAAGTCGGCCAAGAACATGGCGCCGGCGATGGCGCCCGCCTGGTTCGCCGAGCAGCTCGATCACGACATCGCTTCCCGAATTCGTCGCAGTGTCGTCGTCGCTCGGAACGGCGATGGCCGGCCCGCCCACGGCTACGGTCTCCTCGGGCGCCTCCACAGGGGCGGCCACCTGAAGCATGCACGGCCCCCCTCCTACTCAACCAACTGTGCGGCCAGCCGAACTCGGGAGCGCAGAATCAACCGCCCCCAAAGTGACCTCGAGCCAACGGTGAGCCTATCAACAATTGAGCGGTAGAACGATAGTGCATATTTGATCGATTGTCAACTGTGCATGGTCGCGCGGCGGACGGCGAACTGGGCGAGTCTGTGCTCGAACGCCCCCCGCTGGGAGCCGAACGTGCTCGGAGCCCGGGTCAGTCGCGGGTCGGTTCGAACTCGATCGACAAGGAGTTGACGCAGTAGCGGAGTCCGGTCTCCGTGGGGCCGTCGGGGAAGACGTGACCGAGGTGACCGCCGCAGCCCGTGCAGACGATCTCGGTGCGCACCATGCCGTGGCTGCGGTCGGGGCGCTCCTCGACGGTCCCAGCGGCGATCGCGCGGTCGAAGCTCGGCCAGCCCGACCCCGAGTCGAACTTCGCGTCGGTGGAGAAGAGGGGCAGGCCGCAACCGGCGCAGCGGAAGACGCCGTCCTCGTCGACGTGGAGGTACTCGCCAGACCACGCGGGCTCGGTGCCCGCCCTGCGGAGCACCTCGTAGCGATCGGGCGCGAGCCGCTCCCGCCACTCCTCGTCGCTCAGCTCGAGCTCCGGCGCAGCCATGCGGTTCCTCCTCCGTGCTTCCGGTTGCGGTCCCCGCAGGTCGCAACGGCTCCGGCGGCGACGCCGGCACCGAGCCGACGTTACCGGCCGTGATGGCGGTGTCGCCCGCCGCCGGCCGTTGACGGGGGCCGGCGAGGGGCCGGCGATAGCTTCTGGTTGGTGAAGAACACCCCGCCACCCCGCCGCGGCCCGGTTCCGGGCCACGTCGCATGGGTCGCGCGACCGGCGGGCGGGGAGCTCGTCGCCCCCGACCGCGCCGAGCGCGCGCTCGTTGCGCTGGTCGAGGCCTCGCTCGACCTCGGGGTGGGACGGCTCACGGTCCAGGATCCCTCCGGCGGGCACGCGCTGCGCGAACGTGCGGTGGAGCTGGCCCGTCGCGGCGTCGTCGTGGCCGAGGTCGGCGGTTCGCCCGGAGACGACGCCCCCGGGCCCAGGGACCTCGAGCACCTGGACCGGCCTGCGCTCCGGGTCCTCCTTGCCCAGGAGGGGTCCGGACGACGGGAGATCGTCGACGCAGTGCGCGAGCTCGCCGCGAGCGGGGTCGCCCCAAAGAAGGTGCGTGAGGCGACGATCGGGGACGCGCTGGCCGTTCCGGACGTGGACCTCCTGGTGCTGACGGGAGGTGATCGTCGGGTGCCCGACCTGTTGGTCTGGCAGGTGGCCTACAGCGAGATCGTCGTGCTGCCCGATCCCTGGCCCGAGGTCACCGAGGCGCAGTTCCGCTCGGCACTCTCCGAGTACCAGCGGCGCGACCGCCGCTACGGTGGCCTGGTGGCGCCGCGATGACCTTCACCAAGGTCGCCGTCGTCGGCTGCCTCGCCGTGCTCGGCTTCTTCTGCTGGCTCGCCGCGGCCGGCTTCGGCGCGGCCGGCGGGCACGAGTCATTCGCGGTCGTCATCCGTGGGGGGGAGCCGGCTGTCTCGCGCATCCCATTCCCGCAGCTCGCGGCCGATGCGGCGACTGTGTGGATCCGCTCGGTCGTGCGCGACCTCCTCGGCGGAGCGCACGCGTACTTTCTCCCATGCGAGGCGGTCTTCGTGCACCGCGCGCGC
>JASHYA010000228.1 GCA_030043315.1 Acidimicrobiales bacterium | reverse complement strand
GTGAGCGTCACAGGCACAACGGTTGTCGTGAAGGTCACCCTGGCCGCCGGTGCCTCGGCGACGGCGACCTACGACGTCACGGTCAACTCGACAGACACCACCACGGTGACGAACACCGCGACCATCACGACAGGCGCTTGCACATCGACACACTGCTCGTCGGCCACCGTCACAAACCCGGTGGTGGTGCTCAGCGTCGTGAAGAGCTCCACACCGCCTGCCAAGTCGGACGTGCCTCCGGGCAAGACAGTCACCTACATGCTGACCCTCACCGACTCGGGCACCGCGGCGACGACACCGATCACGCTCACCGACACGGTGCCGGTGGGGACCACATACGTCACAGGCTCGGCCACCTGCGGCGGGGCGCCCGGATGCACGGTGTCCGAAGCCACAGGAACCATCACCTGGACCGGGATCACCGTGACGCCCGGCGTGGCGAACGCGCTCACCGTGAGCTTCAAGGTGACCGTGGGCGCGACAGACACGACAGGGCAGGTGATCACCAACGTCGCCGTGTTCACAAACGACGGCACCCCCAACTGCACAGGTTCGACCTGCACAACCAACGCCGTGACACTGAAGGTGGTGGTGCCGACGAGCGCGGTGACACACACCACACCGCCGGCGACACCGCCGGTCACCCCGACGACCACACCGCCGGTCACCCCGACCACGACACCAGTCGTGCCGACACCGCCTGCCAAGGTGTCCAAGGCGACGACACCGCACACCGGTGAGCCGTGGGCAGGCTCGGGTCTGTACGAGCTGATCCTGCTCGGCCTCGGCCTCGGCCTCCTGGCCGTCGGCGAGACGTTGCGCCGCCGTCGCCGGATGGTGGGCAGGTAAACGAGTCGCTGTCGGAGTGCGGCCGGTCCCATCCGGCCGCACTCCGACGGTACCGTATGGGATGGGGTTACGAATGCGGCAGAGGACTCGTTTTCGCGCGGCGGTCGGCCGGCTGGCAGGTGGAGCCGTCGTGATCGCAGCCGTGGTGTCCGGCTCTACGGTCGCCGGCGTCGTCACGGGGGGCACCGTCCCGGTCGCGGGCGCCTCGTCCAGCGCGAGCGGCGGCTGCGCAGCGAAGTCGGTGACCGGGCCCAAGGTGCTCAAGCTGAAGATCTTGGACACGTCGGCGGGGAAGGTGCCGACCGTGTCGGTTTGCATCGACGGCAAGGGTCCGTACCCCTTCCTCGTGTCCACGGGGGCGGGGTCGTCGGTCGTCACGCCAGCCCTCGCACGCTCGCTCCACCTGAAGAAGAGCGATGCCGGCACCGCGGTCCGGGGTGTCACGTGCGTCGCGTCCGCACCGAGCGCAAAGGTCCGGAAGTGGTCCATGTCCGGCGCCAAGCTCGACGCCCAGCGGCTCCTCGTCGCCAAGGTCGCCGCGCAGGGCGCGTCCCCCGCTCCAAAGGGCATCATCGGCTCGGACGTGCTCCAACGGTTCAGCGCGGTGCGCATCGACTACGCAAAGAGCCGTCTGACGCTGCTGACGGGCGAGCGTGCGGCTCCGACCGGCGACGTCTACGTGCTCGGCCAAAAGACCGCCAGGCCGCCGTCGGCGCTCGACAGCGGCGCGCCGAAGGCGGGCCAGCTCCTCCGAGTCTTCGAGAGCGCGCAAGGCACGATCGTGGCGGCGCCGGTGAAGATCGCCGGCCACACAGAGCAGCTCGCGGTCGACTCGGGATCCGCCGGCTCCGCGCTCGTACCGGCCGTCGCGAGGTCTCTCAAGCTGAAGGCCGGTGGTAGCCACCTGCAGGTCTCGGGTGTCGGCTGCACGGGATCGGCGCCCGCGTACCTGAGCGGGTCGTGGGCGCTCGGAGGCTCGAGGCTGGCCTCCACGTCGTTCGCTGCCCGGCGGATCTCGGGCACCCTCAACACTGGGCTCCAAGGGGTGCTCGGCGCCGACGTCCTCGCCGCAGACGGCTCCGTGATCATCGACTACGAGGGGGCCCACCTCTGGCTGACGAGCGGTTGAGCCGCAAGGGACGCGCAGGACAGGACTGACATGGCGGACAACGAACTACCCGAGACACTGGGCTCCGGCGACGGGGCCTCGGCGGAGACGCGCAGCCAACGCCGACGTGCCGTACGCCGGCTGCGGCGTACGCCGAGGATCCTCATCGCCGTGGGCCTGGTGCTGATCTGTGGTGTCGGCGCATGGCAGCTCTACGCGACGCTGTGGACGAACCATTCCGAGAGCGCGGGGAAAGCGCTCGTTCACCACTTCCTCAAGGACCACGCGCTCGGCGCCCCGCTGCGCTCCTCGAAGGCTGCCTCGAATGCTGCCTCGAAGAGCGCCGGGACGGCGTCGCTCGCGACCTGTACCTCCTCCGGAGGCAGCACACCGGTGCACGGGCTCCTCGAGATCCCTTCGCTCGGTGTGGTCGCTCCGGTCGAGCAAGGCACCGGCGACTCCGTGCTCGGCGTCGCCGTCGGCCACGACCCGACATCGGTGTGGCCCGGGAAGGCGGGCACCGCGGTGCTGCTCGCGCACGACGTGAGCTACTTCAGCACGATCGACCAGCTGAAATCGGGCGACACCATCCGCTTCGTGACCCCCTGCACCACCTACGACTTCCAGGTCTCCTCGCACGCCATCGTGACCGCGGGCTCCCCCGTCTACAACACCACCGCACCCTCCATCACGCTCGTCACGTGCTGGCCGACCGACGCCCTGTGGTTCACGCCTGACCGGTACCTCGTCACCGCGACCGAGATCTCGAAGGGGACGACCAGCAGGTCGCACAACGTCTACCTGACCGCGGAGGCGAGCCCGACGGTGCCCGTCCCATCGGCGCTCGCCTCACAGGGGGTGACACTCGTCACCTACTCGCTGCCCATGGGGACCTTCACCCTCGCAGGTTCGCCGGACCGCGCATGGGCGCAGACCACCAGCCCGCTCCTGATCCAGGGATCCGCCGTCGAAGCGTTCATCGCGGGGGTGCGCGCGCTCACGGAGGACCAGCTGGCCTGGTGGCACGCGATCGCGCCCCGTGTCACCGCCCCTGCGCCGCTCGTCGGGGCCGAGAACCCGGGGTACCTCAGCGCGACCGACGTGACCGAGCACGCAGACGGGTTCAAGGTGACGACCGTGACACTGACGGACACCGTGTCGGTCACAGGGGGGAAGGACCCGGGCCGCTACACGATGACCGTCCATACGGCGATCCACGGCCATACGCTGACGATCACCTCGTGGGAGATGAGCCCGACATGATCCGCGCCGGGGCGACTGGGATCAGTCCCCCGGCGGCACCTCCACCTCGACCACCTCGAGCGTCCCGGCGGCGTGGTCGGCACGCAGGACCTTCTTGTCGAACTTCCCCACCGAGGTCTTCGGGAGCTCCTTCACGAACGCCCACCGCTCGGG
>JASHYA010000227.1 GCA_030043315.1 Acidimicrobiales bacterium | reverse complement strand
CGGCGACGAGGTGATCGTCGCCGAGTGCGACCTCGACTGGTGCGACCGGTACAAGAAGACCCTCTTCGACTTCGCCCGTTACCGTCGCCCAGAGGTCTACGGCCTGATCTGCGAGCCGCACGCCGGCCACGAGGAACCCGACGGGCTGGATGGGGAGGTGCCATGACTCTCGTCGACCAGGACGTCGTCGTCCTGACGGTGAACGGCGAGGAGGTCGCCGTCCGCGCGGATCACCCGCACCTCCTCTCCGCGCTGCGCGAGGAGCTCGGGATCACCTCGGCGAAGGACGGCTGCTCTCCGTCGGGCCAGTGCGGTTGCTGCACGGTCATGATCGACGGCAAGGTCCAGGTGAGCTGCCAGTACCCACTGGCGAAGGCCGCCGGGCGCACGGTGGTCACGCTCGAAGGACTTCCCGCCGAAGAACGCGGGCGCTACGCGGAGGCGTTCGCCGCGTGCGGCGGGCTCCAGTGCGGCTTCTGCATCCCCGGGATCGTCATGCGCGCCAAGGCCCAGGTCGACAAGAAGGGCGCTGCGCTCACGCGCGAAGACATGTCGCGCCACCTCGGCGCACACCTCTGCCGGTGCACCGGCTACGTGAAGATCCTCGACGCGATCGACGCGGTCGCCAAGGGCACGCCTCAGGCGACCGAAGCGGCCCTGCACGCGGGCGTCGGGGCACGGCTTCCCAAGTACGAGGCACAGACCCTGGCGCTGGGCGACCGCGGCTATGTCGACGACCTGCGCGTCCCCGGCATGCTCCATGCGGCGATCCGGCTGACCGACCACGCCCGGGCCGAGGTGCTCCGCATCGACACCTCGGCCGCGGCCGCGGCACCCGGCGTGGTCGCGGTCTTCACCGCGGCGGACGTGCCCGGGGAGCTCCGCGTGGGGATCATCGAACGGGACTGGCCGGTGCTGGTCCCCGAGGGCGGCCGGACCTCGTACGCGGGCGACGTGCTCGCCGTCGTCGTCGCCGACAGCCGTCTCTGTGCGAGAGCGGCCGCGTCGCTCGTCGAGGTGGAGTACCACCAGCTCGAACCGGTGACCGACCCGAGGGCTGCGATCACGTCGCAGGAGGTGGCCGTGTGGGGCACGGACTCCAACGTGTTGTCGCGCTCCGCCTATGCCCGGGGCGACGTCGACACGGCGCTGGCGGCGAGCGCCCACGTCGTCCACGAGGTCTTCGAGACCCAACGGGTCGAGCACGCCTATCTCGAGCCGGAGTGCACCCTCGCCGTGCCCCGGGACGACGGCGGCGTGCACGTCTACTCGGGCGGCCAGGGCATCTGGGACGACCGCGACCAGATCGCCTCGGTGCTCGGCGTCTCCTCCGACGCGGTGAGCGTGGAGCTCGTCTCGAACGGCGGCGCGTTCGGCGGCAAGGAGGACATGTCGAACCAGGCGCAGACGGCGCTCGCCGCCTGGCTCCTGCGCCGTCCGGTGAAGTGCGCGTTCTCCCGAGAGGAGAGCTTTCTCGTGCACCCCAAGCGCCACCCGATCCGGATGGAGTACTGGGCGGGCTGCGACGCCGACGGCCACCTGACCGGGCTCAGGGCGCGCATGGTGGGCGACTCCGGCGCGTACGCGAGCGTGGGCATGAAGGTGCTCGAGCGGGCCGCGGGCCACGCGACCGGGCCGTACCGGCTGGAGGCCGTCGACGTCGAGTCGATCGCGGTGCGCACGAACAATCCGGTGTGCGGCGCCTTCCGCGGCTTCGGGGCGAACCAGGCGCAGTTCGCGATGGAAGGCGTGATGGACCGGCTCGCCGAGAAGGTCGGGATCAGCGGGCGGGAGATGCGCAAGCGCAACGTCGTCCGCCCCGGCGACCTGTGGGGCCCGGGCCAGGTGATGGACGAGGGAAGCGCGGGCGCAGAGCGGTGCCTCGACGCGCTCGCGGCGCGTTACGAGGCCGCCCGGCGGGAAGGGAAGGCCGTCGGCATCGGGCTCGGCCTGAAGAACAGCGGCCTCGGCAACGGGTTCAAGGAGGTCACCCGAGCGGTGGTCCGCTTCTGCGAGGACGGCACCGTCGAGGTGCGTCACGGCTGGACCGAGATGGGCCAGGGCGTGCACACGGTCGCGCTCCAGGTCGCGGTCGAAGAGCTCGGGGTGGACCCCGCGCGCGTCGTGGTGTTGGTCGACACCTCGCGCGAACTGGGAGAAGGCCAGACCACCGGCAGCAGGGGAACCCTCATGGGCGCCGGGGCCGTGGCGGACGCGTGCCACAAGGCGTTGGCGGCCGGCTGCGCGCAAGGCGTGGACTACGTCGGTGAGCACCGTGTCGACTGGACGCACCATCTCGGCGAGGTGGAGCATCCGACCGTCCATGCCGCCTTCGGCTACGCCGCGCAGCTCGTGGTGATGGACGCCTCGACGCGCTCGATCGAGCGCGTCGTCGCCGCGCACGACGTCGGCCGCGCGGTGAACCCCATGCTCTGCGAGGGCCAGGTCGAGGGGTCGGTCCACATGGGCCTCGGCTATGCGCTGACCGAGGAGTTCCCCGCCGACGAGCGCGGCTTTCCCGTCCTCTCGACGCTCCGGGGGCTCGGGATCCTGCGAGCGAAGGACGTCCCGCCGATCGAGGTCCTCCTCGTCGAGGTGCCCCAGCCCCGCTCCCCCTACGGCATCAAGGGTGTCGGCGAGATCGGGCTCGTCCCGACCGCAGGTGCGGTCGCCGCTGCCCTGCACGACGCGGACGGCGTCTGGCGCACGACGTTGCCGATGGGCACCGGCGGGGCCGGAGGGTCCGCGGCGGCTGACGGCGAGACGGCAGCTGACGGCCAGGCGGCGGCTGACGGCGAAGGGGCGTGACCCGGATGGGGTGCAGGCGGTGAGAACCGCCCTCTACCTGCAGGACGCGCACTCCATCCGTGACGGCATGACCTACGTCGCGTACGCGGAGCAGCGCGGCTTCGACGCCGTCTGGCAGGCGGAGAGCCGGCTCGTCAGGGAGGCGACGGTGCCGCTCGCAGCCTACGCGGCGGTGACCGAGCGCATCAGGGTCGGATCGGGCGTCTCGGACTGCTGGTCGCGCAACCCGGCCCGCCTGGCCGCCACGTTCTCCACCCTGGACGACCTCGCCCCGGGCCGCGTCCTCCTGGGCCTCGGCGCGTGGTGGGACCCGCTCGCCGCCAAGGTCGGCATCGCCCGGACGCACCCACTCACGGTCATGCGTGAGGTGGTGACCGCCGTGCGTGCCCTCCTCGCCAACGAGACGGTCACCTTCCACGGAGAGTGGGTCCATCTGACAGGCGTCGAGCTCGACTACGTCTACCAGGAGCGCCGCGCCAAGGACGTGCCGATCTACATCGGCGCGACCGGTGACAAGATGCTCGAGCTGGCCGGTGAGATCGCGGACGGCGTGGTCCTCAACTACCTCGTCTCCCCCGGCTACAACGAGCGCGCGCTCGCGCACCTCACCGCCGGCCTCGAGCGTGCGGGCCGCAGGCTTGACGAGCTCGACCGTCCCCAGCTCGTCGTGTGCTCGGTGCACGAGGACTCCGAGACCGCGCTGGACATGGCACGGCTCATGGTGACCCAGTACCTCGGCCAACAGCCGCACATCATGCGCGCCTCGGGCGTTCCCCAGTCGCTCCTCGACGCAGTGGGCGAGGTCCTGACCTGGCCGGCCACCCACGAGCAGGTCGAGGTCGCCTCGAAGCTCGTCCCCGACGAGACCGTCCGCATGCTCACGGCCTCGGGCACGCCGGACGAGGCCCGGGCACGGGTGGCGGACTACGTCGCGCACGGCTGCACGTGCCCGATCCTCTACCCCCTGGGCGACGTGCGGCAGACGATCGACGCCTTCACCGGATGGACGCCGTGAGTTTCGGCTTTCGGGCGGTCCTGAACCCGCTCGCCGGACGGACCGACTCCGATCCGGGTGGCCACGGAGGCGGTGTCGGTGACGCCGGCCTCCCTGGCGACGCGGACGCCGCCACCACCGCCGAGGTCCTCGACTTCCACCGCCGGCTGCCGGGGTACGAGGCGACGCCGCTCCTCTCGCTGCCACGCCTTGCTTCGGCGCTCGGCGTCGGCGAGCTCCTCGTAAAGACGGAGTCTTCGCGCTTCGGGCTGCCGTCCTTCAAGATGCTCGGCGCGTCGTGGGCGACCTACCGGGCCGTGCGCGAGCGGTTGGAGGAGCACGCGAGGACCGCGGCGACCGACGATGCGGGCGCATTTGGCGAGTGGGCCGACGTCGAGGAGCTGGCCGACCTCGTGAAGCCGCTGCTCCCCTTCCGTCTCGCCGCGGCGACCGACGGCAACCACGGCCGGGCGGTGGCCCGCATGGCGAGCTGGCTCGGGTTCGACGCCACGGTGTTCGTCCCCACGGACACGACGCACCCACGCATCGACGCGATCGAGAGCGACGGGGCGGAGGTGGTCGTCGTCGATGGCGGGTTCGACGAAGCCGTCGGGCGGTCGGCACGAGAAGCGGGACCGCGCTGCCTCGTGATCGACGACACGAGCTGGCCCGGCTACGAAAACGTCCCGCGCTGGGTCATCGACGGCTACGGCACGATGTTCGTGGAGATCGCCGACGCGCTGACCCGGGCCGGCCATGGCGACCCCGGCGTGGTCGTCGTCCCCGTCGGCGTCGGCGCGCTCGCCGCCGCGGCCGTCTCGCACTTCGGGAACCGATCGCACCGTTCGGGGGTGATCGGCGTCGAACCGACGGGCGCCGCGTGCGCCACCGCGTCTGCGCTCGCCGGACACCTCGTGACGCTCGCCGGACCCCAGCTCTCGATCATGGCCGGCTTGAACTGCGGCACCCCGTCACCCGTGGCCTGGCCGCCGGTCTCGCAAGGGGTCGCGGGCTTCGTCACGATCGACGACGACTGGGCGCGCGAGGCGGTGCGCGCGCTCGCCGCCTGCGGGGTCGAAGCGGGCGAGACCGGTGCGGCTGCGTTGGGTGGCTTCATGGCGCTCCAGCGCCAGGGTCGGGCCACGCCCCTCTCTGCGCTCGTCGCCGAGGACGCGTCGGTGCTCGTCCTCGTGACCGAGGGCGCGAGCGATCTCCCTTCGTGGCGGTCGATCGTCGGGGCCGAGCTGATCGGCTGACCGCGGCGGACACCAGATCTTCCTCGTTCATATCGCCGCGGTCGACCACAAGATCCCGAAAATACAACCTGTCGTCCCACGATTACGACATCACCGTTCGACTATGTTCGCGCTGTGAGGGGCAAGTCGGAGACGAGCCGGCGCCGCCTCGCAGACGCACTGTTGACGGTCGCTCGCAGCCCTCGGCTCCTACGGGGCCAGCTCAGCTTCTTGGGATCGCGGGCGTCGACGTGGGCGACCCGCTTCGCCATTTCGATCGTCGCCTACCACCACGGAGGCGCGGCGGCGGTCGGACTGGTCGGCATCCTGCAGACGCTGCCGGCATCGGTCCTCGCGCCCCTTGCGGGCAGCTTTGTCGACCGTTGGCATCGCGAATGGGCGCTCTTCGGCGCATGTGCGTGCTCCGCAGCGACGCTCATCGGGGCTTGGCTGCTGCTCAGGGGGAGCGCGCCGGTCGGCTACGTGTACACGTTGGTCGTCGTCGCGTCGGTCGCCCGCGCGGTATACAGACCGCTCTATTCTGCGCTGCTTCCGTCGATGTGTTTCTCGCCGTACGAGCTCACGAGCGCCAACGCGGTGCGGGGAATTCTCGAAGGGCTCGCTGCGGTGCTCGGACCGGCTCTCGCCTGGGTCGCCGCCAATGCGGACGGGATCAGCGCCGCCTTCCTTGCCTCGGCCGTGATGTCCACGGCGTCCGCTTTTCTGATCGTTGGCGTCGACCGCGGTACTGCGCCACGCGTCCGTCATGCCCCGAACGCGATGTTCCACTTCGTCGAAGGGCTCAGGGAGCCGCTCACCAACCGTGACCTGACGCTCCTCACGGGTCTCGCCGCGTGCCAGTCCTTCACGCGGGGTGCCCTCAGCGTCTTCATGGTCGTCATCTCGATCAAGATGCTGGGGCTTGGGACCTCCGGAGTCGCGTGGCTGATGACGGCCCTCGGCGGTGGTGGGCTCGTCGGTGCGGTGGTGACCTCGGCAGTCGTCCGCCGCCAGCTCGCATCATGGTTCGCGCTGGGCCTGGCGCTGATGGGACTTCCGCTCGTCGTGCTCGGCCTGCTTCCCGGACGGGTCACCGCATTCGTCCTCGTGGCACTCGTCGGGTTGGGAAGCTCGTTCGTAGACGCCGGCGCGTTCACGCTGATTGCCCGCGTCTCTGCGTCGGATGTGCTCGTGCGCGTGTTCGCCGTCTTCGAGGGCGTCATCTCTCTCGCAGTCTCGATCGGCGCCGTGGTGACCCCAATCGTCATCGCCGCCGTCGGGCTGCGCCACTCCCTCATGGTGATCGGCGCGTTGTGTCCCGTCGTCGTCGCGTTGAGCTGGCTGCGCCTCCGCCTCCTGGAGAGCGGCATCGCGTCGATCAACACCAAGATCGACCTCCTCCGTGGCGTGCCGATCCTCCGCCCTCTTCCTCTTCCCTCGCTCGAGCGTCTCGCCCGAGTCCTCGATCACGACCACGTACCTGCGGGAAGGGAGGTGTTCCATCAAGGTGACATCGGTGACCGGTTCTACGTGATCGAGCAGGGTCGGGCGGAGGTGTCCGGGGACAGCCGGGCCATCATCGAGCTACAACGCGGGAGCGGGTTCGGCGAGATCGCGTTGCTCAGACAGATCCCTCGGACCGCGACGGTCAAGGCGGTCAGCGACCTCGACCTGGCCTCGGTGACCGGGAACGATTTCGTCGCGGTCGTCTCCGGCAACGCGATCGCGGCGATGGACGCGTCGGCCCATGTCGACCGTCAGCTCGAGCGGTTTTCGCCCGCACCCTCGAGGGAGACGGGCGCATGAATGAGGACGGCACAGCTGCAGCGACGACCGACGTCATACACGACCATGGCTCGGGCAGGCCACCACGGAAGAGCTCGAGGCGGGTCTCGACTGGGTGCGGCAATCACCCGTCGATCAAAGTCGCGTTGAGCTGATCGTCCGTCGTCCGTCGTCCGTCGTCCGTCGTCCGCCCGACCGGGATTGTCGACAAGGGCACGTCGAGCCCCCGACCACGGGGCCGACAGCCCGCCGCAACCGGCATCAGGACATGTCGCACGGCGAGGAGGGCACGCTCAGGAACCGGAGCAATGCTGCTACGACCATCATCAACCGGTCGTGCCCTCAGCTTCCGGGAGCCGAACCTGTGGTGCCGATCTCGACGGGACGTCCGGTGACCGGGTGCACGTAGTGGAACGGGACGATCTGGGTGTCCGGCCACAGCTCCGGAGCGTGCTCGACCAGCTCGTCGGGGCCGTAGGGATCCTCGGGATAGGTGCGCGAGGCGTTCGGCACGTAGTTCGGCCGCGTGTACGCCCAACCCGTGCCGACCTCTCCATGCCAGAAGGCCCGGTAGTTCAAGAGCTTGATCTTCCACACGTCGCCGTCTTTGACGTACCGGTTCTCGTAGATGCCGCCCTCGAACCACTGCCGCGGGTTGCCGATGCTCTCGTGCCTCCCCGCCTGCATCACCGAGCGAAAGCGCGCCCTTGCGGTCTTGCGGTCGGGGGCGACGTGGATGATGCCCTGCATCTGGGGGTGGTCGAGGAGCTGTCCGAACATCGGTCCGTTCTTGCCCTTCGCGAAGTTGTTCCGGAACCGTCCGCAGTACAGGCGGGCCGCGCCCGCCTTCCCCCGGTAGCGGCCACCGAGGAAGACCACCTCGCCATCATCGGCGAACAGGTCGACGGTCTCGTCGTAGAGGCATTTGTCGATGAAGTAGCCGTACGCGTACTGCAGGTTCCGCACCGCCGCCGTGTCCTCGAGCATGCCGACCCGCTCGGTCAGCTCGGTCACCCGCGCGCTGAGCTCGGCCACGTCTTCGAG
>JASHYA010000226.1 GCA_030043315.1 Acidimicrobiales bacterium | reverse complement strand
GTGGCGTCGGGAGGTGAGCTGCTGGCGAGGGCGGTGTCGAGCTTTGTCGTGATCCCCGACCACTGCTGGATCTCGACGTTCACGGTCACGCCCGGATGCTGCGCCTCGAACGCCTTGTTGACCGCACCGTAGACCTTGGCTGTGATCTCACCGGTCATCAGCCAGATGGTCAGCGTCTTCGTGCCCGCCGACGCGATCGGCACCGCGACTCCGAGCATCGCGGCGACGCCGACCGCTGCGGCGAAGATCGGTCCAAGCCGAGCCTTCGTCCAACGCCGCCGGCCAAGCGAGTCTGAGGTCATGTTCTCCCCCTGCGCTCAATTTCCTCGTTCGTGGTCGGGACCGCCCCGGCGAACGTACGTCGCTCCCGGTGGAGCGCCGCGCGGATTATATGACAAGAAGCTTTCCGGTGCAAGGGTACTGGCGCGAAACCAGCAAGAGCCCTTCCGAATGACTATCCTCTCGACGAGCGACCGTGGCAACGGCGAGGGGGCGATGGCGGCGATCGAGCTGGAGAAGGTGACCAAGGTCTTCCAGAACGGCACGGTCGCGGTGGACGAGCTGGAGCTCGAGGTGCGCGACGGGGAGTTCCTCGTCCTGGTCGGACCCTCGGGATGCGGGAAGACCACCGTGCTGCGCATGGTGGCAGGGCTGGAACGGACCACTGCGGGCACGATCCGCATCGGAGGAAGAGAGGTGACCGATGCGTCGCCGCGCGACCGGGACATCGCGATGGTCTTCCAGAACTACGCCTTGTACCCCCAGCTGAGCGTCGCCGAGAACATCGGGTTCCCCCTCAAGCTGCGCAAGATGTCGAAGGCCGAGGTCCGCGAGCGCGTGGAGGCCGCCGCGGAGACCCTCGGGCTCACCGACTGGCTGGACCGCCGGCCCGCTCAGCTCTCCGGTGGACAGCGCCAGCGCGTGGCGATGGGGCGCGCGATCGTGCGGGAGCCGGCGGCGTTCTTGATGGACGAGCCGCTGTCCAACCTCGACGCCAAGCTGCGGGTCCAGATGCGGGCCGAGATCTCGGCACTCCAGCGACGGCTCGGTGTCGCCACCCTCTACGTCACCCACGACCAGGTCGAAGCCATGACGATGGGAGACCGGGTCGCGGTGCTGCGAGACGGGATCCTCCAACAGTGCGACGAGCCGCAGACCCTCTACGACCACCCGAGAAACCTCTTCGTCGCGTCCTTCATCGGCAGCCCTCCGATGAACCTCTACGAGGCGACGCTCGCGCCGACAGGCGGTGAGCTCTTCCTCGGCCACCAGCGGCTGGACGTGCCGCCAAGCGTGCACACCGCACGTCCGGGGCTCGCCGCCTACCTCGGCACCACCGTCGTGGTCGGGTTCCGCCCCGAGCACCTCACGATCTCCACGCCCGCCGAGACAGGCCCGCACCTCGAAGGGCGGGTGGAGTTCGTCGAAGCGCTCGGGTCCGACGTGCTCGTCCACTTCTCCCTCGACGCTCCCGCTGCGGGCGAGGAGGTCGACGGCCACGACACCCAGGATCTCGCCACCAGGATCGCTTCGACGTGCGTGGCCAGGGTCGAGCCCAACCTGAGCCCCAAGATCGGCGAACGGACGACCTTCTCGCTCGACGTGGCCAGGCTCCAGTTCTTCGACCCCGCCTCCGAGACGGGTATCTGGCAGTGACGGCGAACCCGGTCTCCGCCACCGCCCGCGGGCGGTGCTCCAACGACAGGATCCTTTCGTGAGGGTCGTCGGGCTCGACATCGGCGGGACCCGGACGAGGGCCCTCCTCGACGAGGACGGCAAGACCGTCACCTTCGCGTCGGGGCCCAGCGCGAGCCTGACCACCGCCGGCCGACAAACCGCAGCGCGGGTCCTCGACGACGTCGTGTCCCAGCTCGCCGAGGGTGGAAACCTCCCGGCGCTCGACGCTCTGTGCATCGGCACGTCGGGAAGCGGAGACGATCTCGCAGTCGAATGGGTCGAGGATCGCACCCGCGAGGTGCTCGCCGCCCACGCGGCCCCGGGTGCCCGTAATGGCGACGTGCCGATCATCGTCGTGAACGACGCCCGGCTCGTGCTCGCCGCTCACGAGCTCGACTCCGGCATCGCGCTCGTCGCAGGCACGGGATCGATCGCGATCGGTGTGCTGGCACGCAGGGAGGAACGAGCGGGCGGATGGGGGTACCTGCTCGGCGACGAAGGAAGCGGCTACTGGGTCGCCCGTGAGGCGCTGCGCGAGCTCTGCAGGCGCCACGATCGGCACGAGCCGCTCGGTGCGCTCGGCGACGTGTTCGGCGGCGCGTCGGTTCCGGAGCTCCTCGCGCGCTTCCACGAAGAGCGCAGTCCGGGCCGATGGGCCGCGCTCGCCCCTGCCGTCCTCGACGCCGCTGACGCGGCGGCCGACGCCATCTGCGCCTCCGCGGCGCGGCACCTCGCCGAGCTGGTCGCCTCGGTCGCTGCCTCGCTCGCCCATCCCGCGCCCGTCCCCGTCGTCGTCGCCGGCGGCCTCGGTTCGGGCCACCCGCGGCTGTCAGCGGCCACCGTGGAGACGATACGGGAGCGAATTGCAGATCCGGTCGTGACCGTCGCGACGCGGCCGTCGGTGGAGGGTGCGGTCCGCCTCGCTCGCGCGCTCGCGCTCGACTCGGTCGGGACTGCCCGTCGCCCGTCCGCACCTCGCGGCCGGCGCGCGGCCACCCCGACGCGCTGAGGACGGATTTTTCGGAAACATAACTTTTCTTTTTCTGCTGGAGAGGGCAAGCTCGTGTCCATGGCGGACGTCGTAGGCAGCGTTGCCCCGCACACCCCTGCTTTGCGACACGATGGGCAGGCTCCGGCGCTCACGCAGCGGGGCGCCCGTCCTCAACTGATGCGCGCGATGAACGAGCGCCTGATGCTCGAGGTGCTCCGCGCCGAGGGTCCCGCCTCGCGTGCGGGACTCGCGAGAGCATCCGGTGTTTCGAAGCCGACGGTCGGCGTCGCCATCTCTGCACTCAGGCGGGATGGGCTCGTGCGCGTCGCGGGCCTTCGGATGGGCGTACGAGGACCAGCCGCTCCGCTCTACGAGATCCGGCCCGAGGCCGGCTTCGTGCTCGGACTCGACGTCGGACGGGAGTACCTGCGTGGCGCGATCGCCGACATCACCGGCCTCGTGCGAGCGCGCGGGGCGCACCGAGTGCGCGCCGCGCGTGCCGAGAGCATGGTCGCCGAGCTCGTCGCCCTGGCGGAAGAGCTCGAGAAGAAGGCGGGGGTGCGCAGGAGTCGCATCACCCAGGTGGTCGTGGGGAGCCCGGGCGTCTTCGACCAGGAGGGCAGCCCGCTCGTCGCCTCCCACAACCTGCCCGGTTGGGGGCGAGCAGGCGTGGTGCACGCGTTGCGCGAGGCGCTCGGACGCTCGACGCGGGTGGAGAACGACGTGTCCCTCGCAGCGTTGGCCGAGCGCGACTTCGGACACGGCCGGGGGGTACAGACCTTCTGCTTCGTGAGCGTCGGAACGGGCATCGGGATGGGCCTGATCATCGACGGCCGACTGCACCGGGGGTTCCACGGGGCAGCGGGCGAGATCTCCTACCTCCCGATCGGGGTCCCGGGGGCCGATCCCAGCGCCTCGACCGTGCGCCGCCACGGCGAGCTCGAGGGTGCCGCAGCGGCGCCGGCGGTGGTGAGAGCGGCCCGCCGAGCGGGAGTGGCCCGGGCGGGGACCTCGCGCAGTGTCTTCGCCGCCGCACTGGCCGGCGACGCCCGCGCCTTGCAGATCGTGGCCACCGAGGTGCAGCTCGTCGCAAAGGCGGTCGCGTCCGTCGTCACCGTGGTCGATCCGGAGCTCATCGTCCTCGGCGGCGGCATCGGCCGGGCTCCCGGCTTCGCCATCGAGGTCGCCCACGCGTTGGAGCGGATCGTCCCCTTCGCACCATCGGTCGTCATGAGCGCGCTCGGCGATGACGCCGTCACCGACGGGTGCCTGGCCATGGGGACCGAGCTCGCGTGGCAGAGGATGCTCGACAGGAAGTGATCGGAAGTGATCGTGACGACCGCCCGCCGATGGGGCTTGACGGTCAGCGTGTGCTGTCGAGCTGTGCGATGAGCTTCTTCGGCGCGAGGATCCGGTAGCTCTCAGTCACGAGCTCACGGAGTTCCTCCCAGTCGGTGGTGTCAGTGAGCAGCACTCCGATGCGGTCATGGCGCGCTCGTGGGGCGAAGTACGGATGGCCCATGGACAGCAGCGCGTCGCGTTCGTCTGATTCGGTGCGCAGCACGAGCAGCGGGACGGCTTTGCCGGTCGGGTCCTCCACTGCGATGAGCAAGCAGAACGACCTCCTGCGGATGTCGAACGAGTGTGCGGTCGATCTCGCCTTGGTTCGTGACTGGTCGACCCGCACCGTCACCTCGGGTAGCCCCAGGCACAGCGTGCGGACCCTCTCGAAGATGTGCCTGGGAATCTCTAACGGCGCGCTGTCGCGTGAAGGAGATGGACGGCGCGCTGCTGACGATCCGCGGTCGTTTCCTTGTCTCACCTGGGACCTACCGACGGAACGCGTCTCGAGTTGCGGCTGCGGTGGAGCTGAAGTACCCGGCCGGATGGATGAAGCCCCATTCGCGAAACCTCACGCCGTCGGTGAGCGCACGTCGGTAACCGAAGCAGACAAGGTAAAGCGTCCGGATGTACATGACCGCCTCGAGCCGATCGAGCTCGTCGTCGGTCGGCTCGACGTGCCGGCGGTAGGCGTCGACGGCGGCGTCGATGCACTCCTGGTTCGGCCGGCGCGGGTTCCACAGACCCGAGCCCCAGATCAGATAGGCGAAATCGGCGAGTCGCGGCCCTCGCCCTGATGCCTTCCAGTTGATTGCGACCGGCCCCCGTTCGCTCAGGACCGCGTGATCGGGGGCGTGGAGGAGATTGCCGTGCAGCAGCCCTTCGGGTAGGCCGTGCCCGTCGTCAGCCGACCGCACCCTATCTCTGAGCCGCTCGAAACGCTCGCGATCGGCTGCCGCGACTTTCGTATCCACGGCGTCGAGGAATGCAAGGGCGGCCAGCAGGTCCTGACGCGGGGTACCCTCACGGCTCGGATCTTCACCGCTCGCTCCACCCGGTCGGCTCACGGAATCGTCATACGGCAGCGCGTGCAGCCGACCGAGCAGTTCACCCATCATGGAGAATTTCTCTGCGCCGTCGGGGAGCTGGCCGCCTTCGACGAACCGCGTCACGAGGACCGCGCTGCCATCGAAGTCGGATACCGCGTCGTCGACGGCCAGGCGCTCCGCGGGATAGTCCTGGCCCTCCAGGAATCGCAGGATCGCGGCATCGCCCTCGACGCCTGCCCGGGGACGGGCGGGCGGAAAGGCTCGTGCGACCCACGGGTCCCCGTCACTCCTGTCGATGCGGAATACGTAGGTCTTGTGCACGCTGAGCTTCGTCGCCGCAACCGGGTCTATGCCGTAGCGATCCTTCAAATGAGCGAGGAGGCGCTCAGCACCGGGCTCGTGGTGCATTCGCGCGCTGAGACCGTTCAGATCGGTCAGCGCTTCGGTGTAGCGCTGACCGGTGTCCTGTGCATGATGCCGGACAACGTGTTTGAACCTGCTGTCTTTCGTCACGGTCAAGCCTCCCCGGCACGCCCTCGCCCCCCAGCGGCGTGGCGTTCAGAGATGGCTGTGACGTTCGGCGACCGTGAGGGCGAATCCCCTTCGCGCATGGAACCCCCGGCTGGGGAGGACGTTCCACCGCTCGGCGTCCGGTCGACGCCGTTGCCAGTCAGTCTTCCAAGACGACACGGCAGCGTCAAAGACGCTGCCCTCGCGAGCGCGCCACGGTCTTGAGCGGTTGATGCGGAGGAGGTCGCGCCCCCCTTGTCCGTCGCCGCCTTCAAGGCGTTCTTGCTCCTCAGCCCGGTTCGACCAAAAACGCGGTCACCTCCACTTCCGCGACTGCCCCGGCGTCGGACCGTCGAGCGGCCGGTAGTTGACGTCGAGCGCGGCGAGCCTGCGGAGGTGGCGGGCGAGGCGCGGCTCGAATGCCTCGTACGCTGCAACTCCGTCGTCCCCCACAGAGGCTCCCTGCGAAGGCGACCAGATCCGCTCCGCCAGCGCGCAGAGCCTCGGGAAGTACTGGTACTCGGCCCGATCGGAGGTGGGGACGTACTCGGTCCACAGCTGGCACTGGGCGCCGAGGACGTGGTGACGCCGGTCCTCGGGCACCTCTGGTGGGACAGGGTCGAAGGAGTAGACCTTCTCGACGGGCGTCGAGCCACGGATCGCGAGTGGTTCCGCGGGGTCGTCACGGTACGCCCAGTCGAAGTAGAGCCACTCCTCGGGCGCCATCACGACGTCGTGGCCCGCCAGCGCGGCCTCGACGCCGCCCTTCACCCCGCGCCAGGACATCACCACCGCGTCGTCGGGCACCGGACCTTCGAGGATCTCGTCCCACCCCACGACACGGCGTCCGCGCGCAGTCACATGGGCAGCCACCCTCTTCGTGAACCATCCTTGCAGCTGGCGGACGCTCGCCAGACCCTCGGTGGCCATGAGCGCGCGGGCCTTCGGGCTGCGGGCCCACTCCGTGGTCGGGCACTCGTCCCCCCCGAGGTGGACGAAGGGGCTCGGAAAGAGGTCGCAGAGCTCGTCGACGATGTCGGCGCAAAACTCCAGCGTGCGCTCTTCGAGGTTCAGCACCTGGGAGTAGACACCCCAGCGGGTACCGACCTCGAGGCGCCGGTGCGTGTTGCCGAGCACGGGGTACGCGGCGAGCGCGGCCACGACGTGGCCGGGCATGTCGACCTCGGGGACGACGGTCACGTGCCGCTCCGCGGCGAAGGCGACCAGCTCGCGAAGGTCGTCCTTCGTGTAGTACCCGCCGTGCGGGACGCCGTCGAAGCGCCGCTCGCGCCGGTGACCCGTCGACGACTGCCTCCGCCACGCTCCGACCTCGACCAGGAGGGGGTGGCGGTCGACCGGCAGGCGCCAGCCCTGGTCGTCGGTGAGGTGCAGGTGGAGGACGTTGCACTTGTGGAAGGCGAGGAGATCGACGAGCTTCAGGAGGAACGTCTTCGGCATGAAGTGCCGGCTGACATCCAGGTGCGCACCCCGCCACGAGAAGCGTGGGCGGTCCTCGACGACGAGCGGCTCGAGCACGACGGGTCCCGCTCCGGCCGGTCGTCCCCCCGAGCCGGTCGTCACGCTCGCGCGTCGGAGCGTCGCGTCCGGGAGGAGCTGGCGGAACGTCTGCAGGCCGTAGAACACGCCGGCCGGTCCGTCGCCCGCCACGCGCACGTGCCCGTCGCGGACCTCGAGCCGGTAGCCACCGGCCACGCGCCCGCGGGACTGCCGGCGAAGAGCGGCGGCGACCTCGAGCACCACCGCCGACCCGGTCGGGGCTCGGCCGTCGGCGTCACCGGGATCGACCACTTCGACACGCCAGCCGGTCCCCTCCTCGAGGATCCGGCGTAGCCAGCGCGCCTCGGAGCCGAGTGACCGGGGGGCGACGATGCGCACCGCGCCCGAGAGGCGCACGGGTCTCCCCGCACCCCGGCGCACCGAGACCGGCGCGGGAAGGATCGCCGGCGATGGAGCACTCACCACGCGGACCATGCGTACCCCGCGACGTTCCCGTCACGCGCGCGCACCTGTCGCACCGTGGCAAGCGCTCCAGGGATCGCCACGGTGGTCGCCTCACAGATCGCCCTGGGGAGCGCCCGCGGCCGGACGTTCGAGCGACCGATCATGACCAGAGCTCGAAGGGCTCGTCGATCGTCTCTGTGCCGAGGAACCGGGGAAGGAGCTCGGGGAGTCGCCCGGGGTAGAAGCGCGCGCCACGAGCCGCCATCTCGTCGATCTCTCCGAGCGGCGTCCAGCGCCACGCCGTGTAGTCCTCGAGCTCGTGGGCCAGCTGGCCGCTCGTGTCGACCATCGGGGTCTCGCCGTCGAGGTGCACCGCGGCGATCACTTCGTGCTGGAGTCGGCGCGTGCCTCGGTGACGGTACGTGGCGGTCCGCCGCCACGAAGCCCGCCCGACCTGATCGGGCCGGATGCGGATGCCGGTTTCTTCGTAGAGCTCGCGCACGGCCGCATCGACGTAGGTCTCGCCCGCGTCGATCCCCCCGCCCGGGAGCTCCCACCACCGGCCGACCTCTGGCAGCGTGATCTCTCGGGCCCAGAAGAGCAGGACCGCACCGCCGGCCTCCTGGAGGACGAGCCGGACTGCGTCCCGCTCGACAACCGGGAGATCGCCGGGGAGGTTCACCTCGGCAACGTCCACGTGCGAACCCTACGCCCGCACCGGCGGACCGAAGGCGAACGGCGCTAGCTTGAGATCGTGGGCTCGCGGCGAGCGCGCGCGGATACGGGCGCCGGCCGTGGAGCCTCCGTCACCACACCGGCGCGTCCCCGGCGCCACCGCGACGATCCCGACGCCTACATCGCCGGCGACCGCCGGCGCGCCCTAGGGGACGGCAGGACGCTGCCCGACCGGGTCAGCGGTGCGGCGATCTTCGCCGACATCTCCGGGTTCACGCCCTTGACCGAAGCGCTCGCGAAGGAGCTCGGACCGCAACGAGGCGCAGAAGAGCTCACTGCGGCCCTCGACGTCGTGTTCGACGCCGTGCTCGGCGAGCTCCACCGTTTCGGTGGGAGTGTCATCTACTTCAGCGGCGACGCGGTGACCTGCTGGCTCGACGGGGACGACGGGCTGCACGGCGTCGCCTGCGCGCTCGCGATGCAGCGGGCCATGTCCGGAGTCTGCAGGATCACGACGCCCGGCGGCACCGAGGTGGAGCTCGGGATGAAGGTCGCCGTCACCGCGGGACCGGCGCGGCGCTTCGTCGTGGGCGACCCCGACATCCAGCTGATCGACGTGCTGGCCGGGTCGCTCATGGACCGGCTCGCCGCGGTCGAGCATCATGCCGAGCGAGGCGAAGTCCTCCTCGACGGTCCGACGCTGGATGCGCTCAGTGGCCGCATCGAGGTGTCGGCCGTCCGTCGAACCGGCGACGGCAGGGTAGCGGTCGTCGATTCGGTGACGGCCGGGACCGGGTCGCTCCCCCCTCCACCCTCCTACCCGAAGCTCTCGCGCACGGTCGTGCGCCAATGGCTGCTCCCTGCGGTCTACGAGCGGATGCGGACCGGGAGGGGCGAGTTCCTCTCCGAGCTTCGCCCCGCGGTGCCGGTGTTCGTGCGCTTCGGCGGCATCGACTACGACGAGGAGGAGGACGCGCCAACACGGCTGGACGACTTCGTCCGCCGGGCACAGCGGCTCGTCGACGGGCACGGCGGAAACGTCCTGCAGTTGACCATCGGCGACAAGGGTGCGTATCTGTACGCCGTCTTCGGATCGCCCCTCGCGCACGAGGACGACGCCGCGCGCGCGTGCGCAGCCGCGCTCGACATGCTCGCTCTCGAGGACGACACTGCCGCCACCGGTCTCCAGATCGGCATTGCAAAGGGGCGGCTGCGTTCGGGCACCTATGGCCATCGCGAGCGTCGG
Source organism: Acidimicrobiales bacterium (assembly GCA_030043315.1). Taxonomy (GTDB): domain Bacteria; phylum Actinomycetota; class Acidimicrobiia; order Acidimicrobiales; family RAAP-2; genus JAJYVT01. Next base: position 18,512 of record JASHYA010000226.1, on the reverse strand, counting down.
ACCTTCTGCTGCCTCGGTGATGCGGTCAACCTCGCAGCCCGGCTGATGTCGGTCGCACCGGAGGGCCGGATCTACGTCACGCCAGACGTCGCGAAGGTGGCAGCGATCCGCTTCGACTTCGAGGAGCTCGGGGCGATGACGGTGAAGGGAAAGGCCGCGCCCGTCGCGGTCCACCGCCTCCTTGCCTCCCGCGATCGCCGGGTGCCCGGTCGCCTCCGGGCGCTCCACCCCCTCGTCGGGCGCGGGACAGAGCTCGACCGCCTGGTCGCCCTCGCCAACCAGGCGTGCTCCGGGAAGGGACGGGTCGTCGGTATCTGCGCCGAGGCCGGCATGGGGAAGTCGAGCGTGGCAGCGGAGCTCGCAGGCATCCTTGAGGACCGGGGGGTGCCGGTCTTCGTCGGCGCGGCGGCGTCCGCCGGTGGCGGCAGCTACCTCGTGTGGCAGGGCGTGGCGGCGTCCCTCTTCGGGCTGGGCGGCGAGGAGACGGTACCGGAGGTCGTGCAACGGCTCGAAGGTGCGCTCGGTGAGGCGGACGAGTCCCTCCTCCCCCGGCTGCCGTTGCTGGGAGCGCTTGTCGGTGTCACGATCGACGACAACGAGCTCACCGCCGGGTTCGACGCCAAGCTCCGCAAGACGTCGCTCGAGTCCCTCTTCGTGCAGTACCTGAGTCACCGCGCCGCGCGCGGTCCGGTCACGATCGTGCTCGAGGACTGTCACTGGATCGACCCGCTCTCGTCGGATCTTCTCGCCGTCGTCGCGCGCTCGATCGTCAACATCTCGGTGCTCCTCGTCGCAACCTACCGCCCGGGGTCATTCGTCGCCCCTGGGCTCGCACACACCACAGTCGTCGACCTCGTTCGGCTTGACGACGCGAGCTGCAGGTCGATTCTCCAGGCGAGGCTCGCCACCCTCTACGGACCCGACGCAACCCCTGCGGCAAGGCTGCTCGATCGGCTCGTCGCCCGGGCGGAGGGCAACCCGTTCTATCTCGAAGAGCTCGCCAACTACCTCCACGACCGGGGTGCCGATCCCGCCTACCCCGCCGCGGCGTCGCTCGAGCTCCCGACCAGTCTCGCCACGCTCGTGCTGTCCCGTATCGACACGCTCGGCGAAGGCGTCCGCCGGACGCTGAAGGTGGCAAGTGTCCTCGGACGGGAGTTCGACGTCGGCATGCTGGTCGGCGCCTACCCGACATTGGGCGGGACCCGCCAGGTTCTGGGCCAGCTTCGCACGCTCGCCGCCGAAGACCTCGTCGTCTTCGAGGACGCCGCCGCACACCGCTACGCGTTCCGCCACGCCGTGATCCAGGAGGTCGCCTACGAAAGCCTCCCGTTCGCCCTGCGGGCCACCGTCCACGGTCGCGTGGGTATCTGGCTCGAAGCGACCGAACCGGGAGCCCTCGACCTTCTCGCCCACCACTTCTGGCACAGCCACGAGGAATCGAAGAAGCGCGAGTACCTGCGCAAGGCGGGAGACGCGGCGAAGGCGCGGTTCGCCAACTCGGCAGCCGCGGACTACTACAGCCGACTTGCACCGCTCGTCGAGACCACTGAACGAGAAGATGTCCTGGGTGAGCTGGGCGCCGCGCTCGAGATCCAAGGCGAATGGCCGCAGGCGGTCGATGTTCGCCGCGAGGCACTCGCGCTCGCCGCGCAGCGCACAGCTCCGGAGGCGCTCGCGTGGGCGCACGCCAACCTGTCGACACCACTCTGGAAACAGGGACGCTACGACGAGGCACGCGAAGCGCTGGAGGTGGCCGAACGACTCTTCGAAGAGCTTGATGATCTCCCCGGGTTGGCGCGGGTGGCGAACGCCAGCGGGATCATCGCGCACTACACCGGCGCGCACGACGAGGCCTGGACCCACCTCCAACGCAGCCTCGAGTTGCGCAGGTCCCATGGGGACCGGGCTCTGCTCGGACCGGCGTTGACCAACCTCGGGGTTGCAGCCATGGATCGTGGTGACTACGAGATGGCGCGGGAGCTCACCGAGGAGTCGCTCGCCCTTCGAGTCGAGCTCGGCGACCGGAACAAGCTAAGTCTCCCGCATAACAACCTCGGCATGATCGCCTACCTCCAAGGAGACTATGAACGCGCCATCCCCCATCTGGAAGAAGCCATCAGAATCGGGAGCGAAATCGGATCTCTGTGGACAGTGGCCATGGCCGAACAGAACCTCGGAAACTGCGCCCGGGAAGAGGGGGATTCACAGAGCGCCCGCGACCACTACGCCACTGCGCTGTACGCATTCTCGCTGGCTCGAGATCTGCGGGAGCTGTACCGCCTCTTTCAAAACGTGGCGATGACGATCGCGAGAGATCATCCGCAAGACGCGCTCCGACTCGTGGGCGCAGCGGACGCGGTGCGCGTGGCAATGGGTGCAACGCGTCCTGGTCACGAAGAAGCGGAGCTTGAGTCGCGCCTGAGCCCGGCGCGTACGTACCTCGGCGACGCCGCGGCACAGGAGGAAGCTGCAGGGCGGGCCCTTACGCTCGACGCAGCGATCACCCTGTGCCGAGAGCAGTGCAGTTCTTGATGAGATCTTTGACGGGCATGTAGATCCCAGTTGGCGCGCAAGGATCTCGGGTCGTTGCCCCAGCCAATTTCTTGCGGTTGCGGTGCATTTCCGCTGTCGTTAGATTCCCCGAGGTGAGGCTCCCTGGGGCGGGGGTCGGTCACGGAGGGCAGGTGCTCTCGACGCCGAATTTCGAGGGGGTGGGCCGTATGGGACGAGTGGCTCAGAGGCGGGTGCGGTCTGCGCTCGGGGTGGCGTTGGTGGTCGGATGGCTCGGCGGTGCCCTCGCCCTCGCGGTACCCACGGACGCCGGAGCGACATCGGGCGCGGTCACCCTGTACGTGAGGTCTTCCTCGACGGGAACGACGTGCACTTCTGCAACATCCGGCGCGTCGGAGGCCGACGCGTGCGGGCAGATCCAGACAGCGGTCACGGAGGCCGAGACCGTCGACGCATCGAAGGCCGTGACCGTCACAGTCGGGCCCGGCACCTTCGCAGGCGGTATCGACGTCAGCGGGAGCCTCCTCTCCTCGCTCACCATTCAGGGAGCGGGCACCTCTGCCACCTCGATCGCCGGCAACGAGGGAGGCGGCGATGGGGGAGGCGTCACAATCGCGTCAGGCACCGTCGAGATCAGAAGTGTCACCTTCTCGGATGACAGCACCGATCACTGCGGGGGTGGCGTTGCCATCACATCGGGCGCCGTCACGCTCACAAGCGACGCCTTCTCTACTGATTCCACCTCTCCGACGGGGTTCGGCGGCGGCGTGTGCAACCGCTCCGGCACCGCGACCCTTACGAGCGACACGTTCTCGCATGACACGGCAGAGAATGGTGGCGCCGTGTACAACGAAGGAACAGGTGTTATCACGCTCGCCAATGACCTTCTGTCGACAGACCACGCCGCGACAGCTGGCGGTGCCGTTGCGAACGCGGGCGTCGCTACCCTTACCGATGACACCCTTTCGCAGGACAGCTCCGGAACATTCGGCGGGGCGATCACAAGTGCAGACGACGCTCACCTCACACTCACCGACGACACGCTTTCCACAGACCACGCCACATTCACAGGCGGTGCCGTCTTCGGCGGCGGCACGTTCACGAACGACACGTTCTACGGCGACTATTCCGAGTACGGGGGAGCGATCTACGCAGAAGGGTCGGTCACCCTCGTCTACGACACGTTGGCCCAAGACACCGTCGAACACTCACCTAACGGCACACCGTACAGTTCGCTTTGCGGGGGCGGACTAGACGGAGCCGCGGAGATCACTGCGACGCTCATCGACGCGTCAGTCTGTGACGCGTCGGGGTCGACCGGCGACTACAACGTCACCACGACATCCACATTCGTGATCGGCGCGACAAGCAAGTGGGTGAACCCGACATATCTGGACCTCACATCCACCCTCGCGATCAACACATCGACGGGGCCCGAGACGCTGGCGCTTCTCACCGGGAGCCCGGCCATCGACGCGGTGAAGTGCACAGGTCTCCCGTCCACCGACGAGCGCGGTGCACCACGCCTGACGTCGGGTACGCGGTGCGATGCCGGCGCCTACCAGGGTGAGAAGGTGCCGCCGCCGGTCACCCTGTACGTCCGGACAGGTTCGGGCGGCACGACATGCACCACGGGCGCGTCCGGCACAGCCGCGGGGGACGCGTGCGGCCAGATCCAGGAGGCGGTCACCAAGGCCGAGAGCGACTCGGGCGCGGTGGTCGTCACAGTCGGACCCAACACCTCCTCGAGCACCTACGCGGGTGAGATCACGATCACAACGGAGGAGACCGAACTCACCTCCCTCACCATCAAGGGCGCGGGGGCCGACGCCACGAAGGTGACAGGTCAGGGATCAACCCGCGACTTCGAGGTGAACAGTTACGGCGAGCTTCCGGCGACCGTCACGATCGAGGACATGGCGATCGACGGAGGATATGTCGCCGGCACAAACGGTGGGGGCGTCTACAACGGCGGCACGCTCACCCTCACAGACGACTCGCTGTCGACAGACGCGACCACCTACAACGGCGGGGGCGTCTACAACGGCGGCACGCTCACCCTCAACGACGACACCTTCTCGCACGACTCGGCGGACGATACCGGTGGCGGCGTCTCCGACTACGGGACCGCCAGCGCCACCCACGACACGTTCTCGACAGATACTGCCGGCACCAACGGTGGCGGCTTCACAAACTCCTACGCCAGAGCCACTTTGTCCGACGACACCTTTTCGCACGACTCGGCGGCGTTCTACGGCGGCGGCGCCGGGAACTGGGGCACCGGCACCATCACACACGACACCTTCTCGCACGATTCGGCCGAATACGGCGCCGGCGTCATCAACGACGGCATCTCCCCGACACTCGGCATCGCCAGCGTGACCAACGACACCTTCTCGGACGACGCGGCCACGTACGGCGGCGGGGTCATGAACGGCTTCACAGGTTACGGCAAGCTCAGCTTGGTCTACGACACCTTCGCAGGTGACACGGCGGTCGAAACCGGCTCGGGCGTCTTCGCCGACGCAGGAACCACCACGCTCACTGGTTCCCTCTTCGACGCGGCGTCATGTGTGGGCAAGTTCACATCGACCAGCAACTACGACGTCGCGACGACCCCGACATGCAAGATCGGCGCGACAAGCATCCAGGCGACACCACTGGACGTCACACCCACACTCGAGCCGAACACATCGACGGGACCCGAGACCCTCGCGCTCCTCAGTGGCAGCCCCGCCGTCGACGCGGTGACGTGCACAGGTCTCCCGCTCACCGACGAGCGAGGCATATCCCGCCCCGCTTCAGGGAAGCGGTGCGACGCCGGCGCCTACCAGGCCGCACCGTCGTCGCTGAGCATCACCTCGCCGGCCACAGGCGCAACCGAGGCCTCGCCGACGGTCATGGTCAGCGGCAGTGCGCCACCGACAACGACCGTTGTCGTCAGCGCGTCCGGCACAGAGCCCGCCACCGCCTCCACCACCGCCGACAGCAGCGGCATATGGAGCACCACGGTCACCGCGCTGAAGGGCACGGACACGCTGCTGGCGACCGACCAGACAACTGGGACGTCTTCGGCCGCCGTCCACATCACCGTGGAAAGCAACACACTCGTCGTAAACGGCGGCTTCGGGACACCGACCGTCACATCCTCAACCCACGTCAGTCAGCTCACGGCGATCTACGGCTGGACGTCGACCAACTCCTGCGACATCGAGCTGCAATCGGAACCGGCGCACAGCGTCGAGCCCTTCACAGGCGACCACCAGTACGCGGCGCTCGCCTCCAACTGCACGAGTGGCGTCGTCCAGACGATCGCCACCACTCCCGGCCAGGACTACGTGCTGTCCTTCGCCTACCGAGCCCAGCCGACAACCGCGGCGACACAGAACACGATGTCGGTCCAGTGGGGCACATCGACGATCAACTGGGGCACGCCGACAAGCCCGGTGACCACGCTCCAAGGAACGACAACAGGCCTCTATGACGGCTGGAGGCTGGCACAAGACATCGTGAAGGCGACGTCGACGACGACGAAGCTCCAGTTCGTCGACACCGCCTCCACATCCGAACTTAATGAGGGCGATTTCCTCGACGGGGTGTCGCTCGCACCCTTCTATCCCGCCAAGGCCACCAACACCTCGTGGCAGAGCGCGTTGACAATTTCCACACCATCCGAGACGACAACCTCGGCGACACGCGCCCTGGCCTTCTCCGACGAGCACCTCTGGTACAAGTTCCAGATCGAGCCAGACGAGCAGCTCTCGGTCCAGCTCAAGAACCTGCCTGCCGACGACGACCTCCTGCTCTTCTCCGACATCACAGCGGCGTACTCGGCAGACACGACACCCACGACCGCAGGCGATCTCACCGAGCTCCAAGCCGAGAGCCCGACAGAGACCAACCCCGTCGACTTTGCTTCTGCGGGCATGGAAGGCGGCTCGGCGGGCATGGAAGGCGGCTCGGCGGGCATGGAGGGTGGCTCGGCGGGCATGGAGGGCGGCTCTGCGGGCATGGAAGGCGGCTCGGCGGGCATGGAGGGGGGCTCTGCGGGCATGGAGGGCGGTTCTGCGGGCATGGAGGGGGGCCCGGCCGGCCTGACGGCCGGCTCGGCGGGCATGGAAGGTGGCTCGGCGGGGATGGAAGGCGGTTCCGCGGGCATGGAGGGCGGATCTGCGGGCATGGAGGGCGGTGCCGCCCAGCTGGCGCTGGAGCAGACGTTCATCGGGCTCTCCCAGCAGCAGGGTGAAGTGACAAAGATCGTCAACGCCGACACGTACAACGACTCCGGCGTCTACTACGCGGAGGTGATCGGGCTGAACGGCGCCTATTCGCCGACAGCGTTCACAATCGCGGTCACACAGATCAGCGCGGTGTGCTCGACGGTGACATCCAAGACATTGAGCACCCCGGTGCCCACGACCACGTTCCCGACGAGCACAGGCGGAACATTGTCCGGGCACGGCTCGAACTACACAACGGTCATCTTGACCGACTCTCAGACGATGACATCGGTCACGAAGACAACGACGCTCTCCTCGGACCTCTCCAGGCTCGCAGACACAACCCACGGAGTAGTGGTGAACGTGGGGAAGAGCACGGCGGTACAGGAGCTCACCACAGTGGCCGAGAATCATCCGACCTGCCCCTACGCCGTGAACCGTGAGGCCGAAGCGATCCAGAACATCGTGAACTCCTACCGTTCGGGAGCGAACCCGAAGTACGTGGTGATCGTCGGTGGCGACACAGTCATCCCCTTCTTCCGTTACGCGGACCAAGAGACGGTCGAACCGGAGTCCGAGTTCACCCACGTGATCTCGCTCACAACGCACACCGAAGCAGAAGCGGCGCTCGAGGACAACTACTACCTGACCGACGACCCCTACGGTTCTGTCGCCACCCTCACGATCGACGGCAGCACCCTTCCGCTCCAGACCGCCGCAGTGGGACGCCTCGTGCAGACGCCTCAGCAGATCGAGCGGACCATCGACCGCTATCTCACAACAGCGACAGGGAAGGTCATCAAGGTGACCTCGTCACTCAGCGCCGGCTACTCCTTCATGGCGAAGCCGGCCTCGACAATCGCGACAACCTTCGCGACTGAGGAAGAGTCGGTCCCAGGGGCGAGCGACACACAGCTGATCACGAAGGACGGGGTACCGACGTCGCAAATCGGCACAGCTCCGACAACATCGTGGACAGCCAACAGGCTCTCGACGAAGCTCACTTCGAAATCTCACCAGCTGGTCTTCATCGGGGCGCACTTCAACTCGAAGGTGATGCTCGCGGCTGACCACACAACGGGCGTCGCCACATACCTGACAACTACAACGTTCTCGAAGGAGATCGACACACACCTGAGTGGTGCACTCGTGCTGTCCGCCGGTTGCCATTCTGGGTACAACGTGAACCCGGCCGACTCCGTCGTCGGGACCACAGTGGCGTGGCCGGAAGCGTTCACGAACGCGGGAGCGACGCTGATCGCGGGAAGCGGCTACCAGTACAGCGACGTGAACTACGTCGCCGACAGCGACCAGGTTTACGCAGATCTGGCCAAGCAGCTCGACTACCAGCAGACGACAGGTGGCGTCCACATCGGGACGGCCCTGCTGCACACGGAGTGGGAGTACCTCGCGAGCCTTGAATCCCTGGACGGGCTCGCCGCGAAGTCGCTCCTCCAGGTCACGCTGTACGGCCTACCGATGCTGGGGATCCAGTTCGGCTCGACCGCGCCGAAGCCGGCACCGGGGGAGGCTGCGAGCGTGATCGGCACCAGCACAGTGACGACGCCCGCTGCGGGTCCGGGCAAGGCTCTCAAGCTCGGGGAGGCCTCGCTGCACGTGACAGCCGACATCACAGAGCCGCCGATCAAGCCCTCGACCACAGTCGGCACAGCGACACGCGTCTACTACAAGGGCCCGGCGGGCGACACCTCGGAGCCGGGCACCCCTGTCGTCCCCGTGCAGACCGTCAACGTCACCGTCCCCACAAAGACGCTGCGCGGCGTCGGCTTGTGGAAGGGCAGCTACAGCGACGCGAGCGACAGCGCCCAGCCGCTGGTCGGTGATCCGGCGGCGGAGACAGCACCGACACCACCGACATTCTCGTCGACCACCTACGCGCCCGGGAAGATCTGGAACCCGAACTACTTCGGCACACTCACCAGCGGAACCGGGACGACCCTCGGCATCACCCCGATCCAGTACGTGACGACACCGGCGCACCCGAAGAAGGCGACAAAGCGGACCTACAGCACACTCACATTCCTTCTCTTCTACTCGAGTGAGACCGGCACAGCCGCAGGCTCCCCGGCCCCCGCGATCGGCAACATCACCGTCACCACCACCGGCACGACAGTCACGGTGTCTGCCACAGTCCCAGGGAACGAGGCCGCCGGTGTCCAAGAGGTCTGGACGACGTACACCGACCCTGGGGTCGCACAGAAATGGACATCAACGTCGCTCGCCCAGACAAAGACAGTCCCCGCGAGGTGGAAGGCGACCTTCTCCGACCCCGACGCATCGTCCAGTGACTTCATGGTCCAGGCCGTGAACGGCGTGGGCGAGGTGAGCATGAACAACAGCACAGGCGCCTACTACACGCCGGCGCCGGCTGGCCAACCGGTCCCGGCGACGTACACGCTGTCACTCGCCTCCGCAACGGGCACCTACGGGACAACTGCGACGCTCGTCGCCACCCTCACTGCGCAGACATCGTCGGGAGACGCGGCGGACCGGCCGATCTCGTTCTCGATCGGGACAAAGGGGACCACTGCCTACACCAACACAGCGGGTGTGGCGACCGGCAGCATCTCGCTCGCCGGGCTGGTGCCAGGGACGTACCCGGTGTCCGCGAGCTTCGAGGGGAACGGCGCAAACGCCCCGGCCCATGTGACGTCGGTGTTCGAGATCACGAAGGCTTCCACGACATTGGTCCTCTCGACGCCGTCCTCGCTCCGGTCGGGTGGACCCAGCGGGGTAACGGCGACCCTCACGTCTCATGGACACCCGCTCGGCCAGGAGAGCGTCTTTTTCACCGTGACGAACCCGACAGGCGTCATCGTGGCGAGCAGTGTCGGCACAACGACGAACGCAGGGATCGCCCAGGCCGGTGCGTTCAGGCTCCCGGCGGGTGACGTCGGCACCGCATACCTCGTGCACGCCTACTTCGCGACAGCGACAACGCCCGTCTCCGCCCTGGGCAAAGTGGACGCGTCCGTCCTCGGGTACGACGCCGCCATCGCGACGCCGGCGACGGTAGAGGCCACCGACGCCACCAAGACCACCCTCGTCGCCACACCGACCTCCCCGACCTCGGGGAAGAGGGTCGAGCTCACCGCGACGATCTCGCCGACAGGCACGTCGACGACGACCTGGCCGACGGGAGCGGGAGAAGTCCACCCGACGGGCACAGTCACCTTCGAGGACGGCTCGACCGTCCTCGGCAAGGCCTCGATCACGCTTTCTGCTGGCGGAGTCGCCTCTGCAACGCTCACACTGACCACGTCGCAAAGTGGGACGAACACACTGACCGCCACCTACGCGGGCAACACCTACCTGGGGGCAAGCTCTGGCACGCTCGCGCTGACCGTCGCGCCGAAGCCGGTGAAGGTCACCGTGTCGGGGACCCAGACCTTCGGCTCCTCACGTCCGACCTTCGAGGCCATCACGACACCGACCGACGTCGCACTTGGTGGCTCGCTCACCTGCACGATCGTGACACCGGGCGCGAAGGCGATCGGTCCGACATTGCCGGTCGGGAAGTACACGATCAACGGGACGAGCTGTTCAGGCGCGACCGTGCCGTCGGGGTACACGATCGAGTCCTACACAGGCACGGCCTCAGGCTTCGTCGTGTCGCAGAGCTCGACCACGACCACCGTCTCGTTCCCCGCGACGACGACGTACGCGACGGAGACCGCCACCGTCTTCCACGTGAAGGTGACCGTCGGCAGCGGCGGGGTGAGTCCGTCGGGCGAGAAGGTGGCCGTGAAGGTGGGCGGCGCGAGCTGCACAGCGACGCTCACCTCGGGCTCAGGGAGCTGCTCGCTGTCGGTCGCGAGCTTGCCGGTCGGCGGTCCCTACCCGGTGAGCGCGTCCTACGGCGGTGACTCGAACCTCCTCGGTTCGTCGACAACCGGCCAGTCGATCACCGTCGTCGCACCGGACCATCCGGGTTGCAGCGGCCTGTCCGGCGCCAACCTCGAGAAGAAGGACCTGGTGGGCGACACACTCGCCGGGTGCAGCCTCACGGGGTCCAACCTCGAGTCCGCCGACCTCGCCGGCGCCAACCTGAAGGGGGCGTCGCTCACCGGCTCGAACCTCGAGGACGCGACGCTCACCGGTGCCGACCTCGCCACAGCGAAGCTCAGCGGCGCCAACCTCGCCAAGGCGACACTCTCCTACGCCGACCTCGCCAAGGCGACACTCGAAGGGGACAACCTCGCAGACGCCACGCTCCCCTACGCCGTGCTGACAGGGGCGACGATGAAGGGGGCCGACCTCGCGGACGCCGACATGGCCCACGACGGCCTCCAGAAGGCGGATGCGGCAGGATCGAACTTCGCCGGCGCCACACTCCTCGACGCAGCCTTCACAGGGGCCAACGTGTCAGGGTGCAACTTCGCCGGCGCCGACGTGAAGGGTGCGACGTTCACCGGCGCTACAGAGAAGGGCGCGACCTTCTAGGACAGGTCTCGTCTCAGGTACGCGGCCGACACCGGACGACCACGATCGCGAGATCGTCGTGGTCGTCGGGCGACCGGTAGTCGACCACCACCCGCTCCACGCGCCGGGCGATGCCCGCCGCGGAACGGCCGAGCGCGTCGCCGAGCACGCGCAGGAGGCGGTCCTCGCCGAACTGCTCTCCGTCCTCTGCGCGCGCCTCGATGACGCCGTCGGTATAGCAGACGAGCGCGTCCCCAGGCTCGAGGAGGATCTCTGCGTCGCCGATCGACGCCTCGGGGAGGATCCCGAGAACGAGACCCGTCGAGGACATGGCCTGCTCCACAGTGCCGTCGCTGCGTTGGAGGAAGGGTGGTGGATGACCGGCCGCAGAGAGCGCCACCCGCAGCGCGCCGGTCTCGCACGGGTGCAGGTGGGCGAGGACCGCCGTGCAGAACCGGTCCTCTGGTGCCGCGCGTAGAAGCACGCGGTTCAGATGGGCGAGCATCTCCCCGGGGCCTGCCGCGCTCTCCGCCAGCGCACGAGCGGTGTACCTGGCGACGCCTGCCAGCCCGGCGGCCTCGGGGCCGATGCCGCTCGAGTCCCCGAGCAGCACGTACCACCCACCCGCGCCATCGGCGAAGACATCGTAGAAGTCGCCGCCGACCAGGTTGCCCGATCCGCTCGGCCGGTACTCCGCAGCGAGCTCGACCCCTTCGACGACGGGGAGCACGGGCGGCAGCAGGGTCTCCTGAAGCGCCTCTGCGACCCTCGTCTGCTCGCGCACGGTCTCGCACACGTCGAGCACCTGGCCGAGGTGGTCCGCGAGCGCCGCAGCGAGCGCGAGCCGCCGGTCGGAGAACGCGCGGGTCCGGTGGTGGGCGATCACGAGCACGCCACGCACCCCGTCGCCCCCGCGGATCGGCAACGCGCTCAGCGAGCGGAGCTCCCGTCCGTCCTCGGTTACGACGCTGGGCGCGCCGCCGGGCGCGACCGCCCGCCAACCTGCGGCACCCGACGCGGGGAGGCCAGGGACCCGCTCGGGCACCCCTCCGAGCGTCGCGGTCACCAATGGCCAACTGCCCGGGTCCACCTCCGGCCCGACCGATCCGGCGTCCGGACCGCCGAGGACGGCCTGGGGGAACGACTCCGGTAGTACCACCCACCCGACGCGCGCGTGCGCGAGGAGGCAGGCCCCCTCCACGAGCACGCCGGCTACTCGACTCGGGGATGCTCCAGCGAGGGCCCTCGGCAGCATGCGGAGGACCCGCTCCAGCCCGTCGCGCTCCGCCGTCGCATGGAGGAGACGGCTCCGTCGGGGCGTGTCGTCCTCTACTGGCACGTCGAAGTCCGCGCCGGTCGCTCTCCCCGACCTGCCTTCCGTCCGCCGAACGGTCAGCGGCACAGCTCGAACCAGACCGACTTGCCGGACGGGAGCCGGTTCCAGCCACAACGGTCTGCAAGTCGTTCCACCATGAGGCATCCCCTCCCGCCTTCTGCCATCGCGTCGGGGAAGCCCGGGTCGGGCATGTGGGTTCCCGAGTCCTCGACCTCCACTCGCAGAGAGGCCTCTCCGACGTCGAGCCTGAGCCGGATGCCGGTCCCGGCGTGCAGGACCGCGTTCGCGAGCAGCTCACTCACGAGGAGCACGGTGACGACGACGCGCTCCTCGTCCTCGCCGGCCAGCGCGTCGGCGATCGCGGCCCGCGCCTCGGCCGGCGCGCTCACCACCGCCTCGAAGCCGAGGTCCAAACGCCGGGTGGTCACGAGCCGGCTTGCAAGGTTGCCGTTGCCCCGGGCCGCAGGGTGCGCCGGCCCGGGGTGGCTCGGCGGGAGCGTCGCGAGTGCCTCCGCAGCCTCTTGGTAGACACGGCTCGACCTGCGCAGGGCGCGCAGCTCCGACCCCCACCGCACGGCCGCGCGCACCTTGGCCTGGAGCACCCTGGGCTCGAAGGGCTTGCAGACGTAGTCGGTGCCGCCCACCTCGTAACCCCGGAGCTCGTGCTCGACGCTCAGCCCGACGGCAGTGAGGAACAGCACCGGGATGGTCCGAGTCGCCTCGCGCGACCTCAGGAGCTCGGCAGTCTCGAACCCGTCCATGTCGGGCATCTGGACGTCGAGCACGATCGCCGAGGCGTCGGCGCCGAGCAGGATCCGCAGCGCCTCTTCTCCCGAGCGCGCGGTCAGCAGCTCGAAACCGAGGGGCTCGAGGACCGCCTCCAACGCCATCAGGTTGTCCTCCCGGTCGTCGACCAGGAGCACCCGCTCGGAGCCGACGGCATCCTGCCCACTGCTCGCGCCCGACCCCGTGACGCCCACGAGGCCCGGGCGGCCGTCGGCGTCCGTCCTCACTCGTCGTCGTGCAGCCATACACGCATCAGCCCGAGCAGCTCTTGGATGTCGACAGGCTTGGTGATGTAGTCGGAGGCACCTGCGCTGAGGCTGGCCTCGCGGTCGGCGTCCATCGCCTTCGCGGTGACCGCGATGATCGGGAGACCGGCGCGCTCGGGCACCTCGCGGATGTGACGGATCGTCTCGTAGCCGTCCATCTCCGGCATCATGATGTCGATGAGGACCATGTCGACGCCGGGCGTGGTCTCGAGCAGCTTCAAGCACTGCTGACCACTGTCGGCGCAGAACACCGTCATCAGGTTCGATTCGAGCACGCTCGCGAGCGCGTACAGGTTCCGCACGTCGTCGTCGACGACGACGACTCGGGTACCCTCCCAGGTCGCAGGGAGCTGGTTCCCGGGGTCTGGCGCCCGGCGCGGCCTGGGCGCCGCTCGCGGCGCGGTCGGGAGCACGTCGAGTGGAAGGAGCAGCGCAAAGGTACTGCCCTCGTCGACCCTGCTCTCCACGTGGAGCTCCCCACCGAGCAGACGCGCGATCTCCCTGCTGATCGAGAGCCCCAGCCCCGTGCCGCCGTACCGGCGGCTGGTGGTGCCGTCGGCCTGCTGGAAGGCTTCGAAGATCAGCTGCTGCTTGTCCGGTGTGATGCCGATACCGGTGTCGTGCACGACGAACGCCAGCCGTCGCTCGCCAGAACCCGTCTGCGCCGTCTGCACCTCCAGCTCCACCGCGCCACGCTCGGTGAACTTGCAGGCGTTCGACAGCAGGTTCCGGAGCACCTGCTCGAGACGTTGCTGGTCGGTCACGATCAGGTCCGGCACCTCCTTCGCCACCGAGACGGCGAAGGTCAGGTTCTTCTCAGCCGCGATCGGCTCGAAGATCTGGCGGATGTCGGCGCACAGCGTCGCGAGCGAGACCGGCGCCATCACGACCTCGAGCTTGCCTGCCTCGACGCGCGACAGGTCGAGGATGTCGTCGATGAGGCCGAGGAGGTCGTCACCGGAGTCGTAGATGCTCTGGGCGAAACTGACCTCGCGCCCGCTCAGGTGGTCCTCCGGGTTGTCGACGAGCATGCGGGCCAGGATCAGCAGGCTGTTCAACGGGGTGCGGAGTTCGTGCGACATGTTGGCGAGGAACTCCGACTTGTAGCGCGAGCTCTGCGCCAGCTGCTCTGCCCGCTCCTCGAGCTCGCCACGTGCGAGCTCGATCTCGGCGTTGGTGTGCTGGAGCTCCTCCTGCTTGCGCTGGAGCTCGGCCGACTGGCTCTGCAGCTCCTTCGTGAGGTCCTGTGACTGGACGAGGAGCTCCTCGGTCCGGGTCGTCGCGAGGATCGTGTTGAGCGCAACTCCGACGGTCTCGACGATCTGGTGGAGCAGCTGCCGGTTGACGTCGGGAAGCGGCTCGAGCGCCGCGAGCTCGAGGACCGCGAGCACGCGACCTTCGAACAGCACCGGCATCACGACGACGTGGGAGACCGCCGCGTCGACGAGTCCGGAGCGGACGCGGAGCCCGGACTTCGTCACGTTGCCCACGACGATCGGCTTGCGCTCGAGCGCGCTCTGGCCGACGAGCCCCTCCCCCAGCCGCCAGCGCGTCGGTCGCTCCTCGGCGCCGACCACGCCGAACCCGGCCGTCAGCTCGAAGACGATGTCCTCCTCGGCTCCCTCGCTCGGGTCGGTCGCGAGGTAGAAGGCGCCGACCTGCGCACCGACGAGCGGGGTGAGCTCGCTCATGATCAGCTGGGAGAGCGTCGTGATGTTCCGCTGCCCCTGCATGGTCGCGCTGATGCGGGCGAGGTTCGAGTTGAGCCAGTCCTGCGCCTCGTTGCGTGACGTCGTCGCGCTCAGGTTCTCGATCATCTGGTTGATGTTGTCCTTCAGGTCGCCCAGCTCGCCGGGGGCGTCGACGGTGACCTGTCTCGAGAGGTCGCCGGCGGTCACTGCGGTCGCCACGTCGGCGATCGCACGCACCTGGCTCGTGAGGTTCCCAGCCAACTGGTTCACGTTCTCGGTGAGCCGGGCCCAGGTGCCCGACACGCCCTCGACCTGCGCCTGACCCCCGAGGCGGCCCTCGGTGCCGACCTCACGGGCCACACGGGTGACCTCAGCGGCGAAGGACGAAAGCTGCTCGACCATCTGATTGATCGTGTTCTTCAGCTCCAGGATCTCGCCGCGGGCGGGAACCGTGATCTTCTGCGAGAGGTCGCCCTTGGCGACGGCGGTGGTGACCTGCGCGATGTTGCGCACCTGGTCGGTGAGGTTGTCCGCCATCGAGTTCACCGACGCAGTGAGGTCGCGCCACGTCCCCGAGACACCTCGCACCTCCGCCTGGCCGCCGAGGCGTCCCTCGGTGCCGACCTCACGGGCGACCCTGGTGACCTCGTCGGCGAACGCGGACAGCTGGTCGACCATCGTGTTGACGGTCTCTTTCAGCTCCAGCAGCTCACCTCGCACTTCGACGGTGATCTTCTGGGAGAGGTCGCCCTTGGCCACCGCGGTGGTGACCTGCGCGATGTTGCGGACCTGACTGGTCAGGTTGCCCGCGAGCAGGTTGACGTTGTCGGTGAGATCCTTCCAGGTGCCGGAGACTCCCGGCACGATGGCCTGGCCGCCGAGGCGCCCTTCCGTGCCCACCTCGCGGGCCACCCTCGTCACCTCGTCGGCGAACGCGGACAGCTGGTCGACCATCGTGTTGACGGTCTCTTTCAGCTGGGCCACCTCACCTCGGGCGTCCACCGTGATCTTCTGGGACAGGTCGCCCTTGGCCACCGCGGTGGTGACCTGCGCGATGTTGCGGACCTGACTGGTCAAGTTGCCCGCGAGCAGATTGACGTTGTCGGTGAGGTCCTTCCAGGTGCCCGAGACGTCCTCCACCTCCGCCTGGCCCCCGAGGCGGCCCTCGGTGCCGACCTCGCGGGCCACACGGGTGACCTCGGCAGCGAAGGCGGAGAGCTGGTCGACCATCGTGTTGATGGTCTCCTTCAGCTCGGCGATCTCACCACGCACGTCGACGGTGATCTTCTGGGACAGGTCCCCTTTGGCGACCGCGGTGGTGACCTGCGCGATGTTGCGGACCTGGCCGGTGAGGTTGCCCGCGAGCCGGTTGACGCTGTCGGTCAGGTCGCGCCAGGTCCCCGACACCCCTTGGACGTCGGCCTGGCCGCCGAGGCGGCCCTCGGTGCCGACTTCGCGCGCCACCCGCGTCACCTCCGCTGCGAAGGCGGAGAGCTGGTCGACCATCGTGTTGATGGTGTCCTTCAGCTCGGCGACCTCGCCCTGGGCCTCGACGCTGATCTTCTGGGACAGGTCGCCCTTGGCCACCGCGGTGGTGACCTGCGCGATGTTGCGGACCTGGCTGGTCAGGTTGCCCGCCAACTGGTTCACGTTGTCGGTGAGGTCCTTCCAGGTGCCCGACACCCCCTGGACGTTCGCCTGACCGCCGAGCTTCCCCTCGGTCCCCACCTCGCGCGCCACCCGCGTCACCTCCGCGGCGAAGGCGGAGAGCTGGTCCACCATCGTGTTGATGGTGTCCTTCAGCTCGGCGATCTCACCGCGCACGTCGACTTGGATCTTCCGGGAGAGATCGCCGTTCGCCACGGCCGTCGTCACGCGCGCGATGTCGCGCACCTGGTCGGTCAGCTTCGCGGCCATGGAGTTCACCGAGTCGGTCAAGTCGCGCCAGGTGCCCGCGACGCCGCTCACCCGGGCCTGACCGCCCAGCTTCCCCTCAGTGCCGACCTCACGGGCCACCCGGGTGACTTCGTCGGCGAACGCGGAAAGCTGGTCGACCATCGTGTTGATGGTGTCCTTCAGCTCGGCGACTTCGCCTCGGGCGCCCACGGTGATCTTCTGCGAGAGGTCGCCGCGCTGCACCGCCTTGGTGACCTGTGAGATGTTGCGCACCTGACTCGTCAGGTTGCCCGCGAGATGGTTCACCGAGTCGGTGAGATCGCGCCAGGTGCCCGACACGCCCTGGACGTCGGCCTGGCCGCCGAGGCGGCCCTCCGTGCCGACCTCGCGGGCCACCCTCGTCACCTCGTGCGCGAACGACCGGAGTTGGTCCACCATCGAGTTCACGGTCTGCTTCAGCTCCAGCAGCTCACCGCGGACGTCGACCGTGACCTTCTGAGAGAGGTCGCCGTTGGCCACCGCCGTGGTCACCAGCGCGATGTCACGTACCTGATCGGTCAGGTTCGCGGCCATCGAGTTCACCGAGCCGGTGAGGTCCCGCCAGATGCCGAAGACACCCTTCACGTCCGCCTGGACGCCGAGGTGGCCCTCGGTGCCGACCTCGTGGGTGACGCGGGTGAGCTCAGTAGAGAAGGCGCGCAGCTGGTCGACCATCGAGTTCACGACGGCACCGATCTCGGCGATGTCACCGCGTGCAGGGCGACCGTCGATCGTGAGGAGCACCTTCTGGGTGAGGTCGCCCTCTGCCACCGCGGAGATGACCCGGTTCACTTCGGTCGTGGGCCGCACCAGGTCGTCGATCAGCGCGTTGGTCGCTTCGACCGTCGACACCCAAGAGCCGAACGACGGCTTCGACCGCAGACGCACGGTCGTGCGTCCCTCGCGTCGGACGACGTCGGCGACGCGGGCCACCTCGCTCGCGAAGTCGTCCTGGCGGCTCGCGAGCGCGTTGAACGCGCGGGCGATCTCTCCGCCGATCCCGGTGCGGCGCGTCGGGAGACGCACGCCCCGGTTGCCGTTGCTCGCGGCATTGAGCGCACGCAGCAACTCGGAGAGGATCGATGTCCCGGAGTCAGAGGGGGGCGCGGCGCCGCCGGCGGCCGCGGTCGGCCGCCGTCCGCGCGCACCAGGAGGTGCGGGGTCGTTCGCAGTCGGCGCCTCGGCGTGTGCCGGCATCTGCACCTCGCAGGAGTCGACGCCAGCCCTTGGCGTGCACTGTACTCCCTTAGGGGAGCGCGTGCCCCTGGCGGGATTCCGGATCGCACCTGGTCACACGGGCATGACGGGCATGATTGGGAAG
>JASHYA010000225.1 GCA_030043315.1 Acidimicrobiales bacterium | reverse complement strand
AGGAGATCGACGAGCTCGGCCCGGGTCGAGGCGATCACGTCGTAGGAGATCACCGCGGTCGCCGGGGTGGGCTCGCTGAGCATCGCCGTCTGGTAGCCGCCCTCGAAGGAGGTCAGCTCCGCCCGCTCAGCCGTCAGCGTGGACGCGCCGTCGCGGTACGCGTCCGCTGCGACGCCGTCCGGGTACCGCGCCGCGGCGCCGGCGACTCGCGATCCGAGCCCAGAGGCGGCCGCCACCGCTCCCGAACCTGCCACCGCACCGGCCTGGAGGAACCGTCTCCTCGACACGGTCCTCCCGTCCCTCCTTGCGTCGCGGCCCGGCACCGCTCGCTGCACTTCGCCTCCCTCGTCGTGGCTCGTCATCCTGTGTCCGCCGTCGCCGGAAGGATCGGAAGATCGAGCACGTCGGGAACCCGGTCGAGCTGCTGCAGGAGCGCGCCCAGCTGTCCGTCGAGCCGTTCCCGTTGGAGGGTCGTGAGCCCCGAGAGCGGCGTCCAGCCGCCGTCGGGCTGCTCGTACGCCTCGAACGCGGCGCCCATCGCCCTCAGGCCGGTGGTGAGGACGGCGAGTAGGCGCGGGTCGTCGGCCCGGAGGAGCGGCCGGAGCGCGGCGAGCGACAGCTCGGTCCCCTGGACGTCCGCCCAGCCGACGGCGAGCTCGTCGCCGGCCCCCTCGTCGAGCTCGCCGCTCAGCTGGAACTGGAGCGTGTTCTCGAGGATCTCGTGGGTCCGGAGCGCGAGTGTGATGTTCGGCATGAGGAGCCCGGGGAAGGCCTTGACCAGTGCGTGGACGTCGGCGTCCAGCGCCTCCGCCACCGGGGTCAGCTCTGCAGCGCTCTGGCCGTGCCACAGGCCGTACTCGAGCCGCAGCAGCCCGGTGAAGCGGGGGCTGTGCACGGTGCCGACGAGGCCGAGGGGGCTCTGGTCGATCTCTGTGTCGAAGATCCCGAAGGTGTCGTAGACGGCGCCCATCCGCTGCCAGTCGAGGTCGGCGACGAGCCAGCGCGCACGCGCCAGGGCGAGGTCTCCGCGCGCCACGGCCGCCTCGAGGGCGCCCGTCTCGGTCTCGAACCGCTCCATCACCGGGGTGAGGCTGTGGCGGTAGGTCTGGATCGCTGTCTGGATCTGGTTGACGGTCACGGGCTTGAACGACGGCGCGTGGTGGACCGGCCGTCCCGACACCGTCTCGGTGTCCGACAACGAGCTGGCGCCGTCGTCGTTGTCGCACTGGAAGGCGTAGCGACCGGGGGGGAGGGTCGCGTCCATTTCGACGGTCGTCCCCGGGGCGATCATCTCGATCTCTCCGTAGACGCTCACCTGTTGCGCCCCGAGCAGCTCCACCTCGTAGATGGCGCGGCGGCTCGCGTTCACGACGTCGAGGAGGTGCTGGCCCGAGCGAGGTGGGTTCCACCTCGGTCCGCAGGCGTCTGTCGACAGGACGATCGTGGCCGTCGCCGACCCGGCCGCGGCCGGCGAGGAGCCCCCGCCGAGGATCCCGAACGCCGACGCCGCTGCAGTCAGCGAGACGAGCACGCCGAGGGCGAGGAACGGGACCATCCGCCGCCTGCTGGTGCCGGCGAGCCTGCCGGGGGCGCGGGCCTGGGTGCGGGCGGCAGAGCCGCCCGCACCCAGCGCGCCGGTACCAGGTCCGGAGGTCGCCGATCCGTCAGGACGTGTAGGTGAAGTCACCGGCGTCGTCGACGGCCGTCTGCCTCCCGACTTGCACGGTGATCGGCACCGACTCCCCCGCCTTTCCGGGCGGCAGCACCGCCGTGCAGGTCGTCGCAGGCGCCTCGAGCGTCGCGGACGCCGAGCAGGTCACGTCCGTCGCGCGCGTACGCCCCACGAGGACCGTCGTCTTCCCCTCGCCGGTGGCGAAGTTCATGCCGGCGATGGTCACGGTGGTTGCTGTGGCGGCCGGACCGGAGGACGGGCTGATCGTCCCCTCCACCGGGTAGCTGGGCTCGCCGGTGGACGGGTTCAGCAGCAGAGGCGGATCCAGCTGGCTCGGGTTCTTCGAGAAGTCGAAGAGGCCGTCGAGGGATCCGGTGATGCTGTCGTACGAGCCGGGAATCTCGCCCAGGTTCCAGTTCTGCTCGATGAACTGGACGATCGACGCCTGGCTGGTGAGCGTGTCTCCCACGTAGTCCTGCTTTGCGTAGGGAGAGATCACCACGAGCGGGAGACGTGCGCCGTAGCCGCACCGGCCCTGCTCGTTGTAGAGGGGCGTCTTCGGCTCCGGTGTCCCGCCGCAGTTCCCTGTGCTGTCTCGTGTGGGGGTTGTCAGGACGTCGTCGACCCCCTTCGAGGGATTGGTCACCCCGCTGTACGCCGAGTCGTACCAGCCGTCGGAGTCGTCGTAGGTGATGAAGATCGCCGTGCTGTTCCACGTCGGGAGCGACTCGATCTTGTTCACCTCGCTCACGATCCAGTTCTGCTCTGTGATCGGGTCGGACGAGGCTGGGTGGCCCGTCTCGTAGACGGGCGCCTTCAGGTAGGTCACGGCCGGGAAGTGGTCGGCCGGGAGCCTGCCGTGGTCGATGGCTGTGACGAGGTCGTTGAATGTGTCCACTGTGTAGTTGTGGTTGGCCGTGTTGAACTCGCCGGGCGTCGCCGTGTCGGTGCCGACCACGTCCAGCGACGTAGGTGCCAGGTGATGGGGATTGGCGGTCGAGGCGTAGAACTGGAAGCCGTCGTAGTGCGCCGAGTATGTCGCCTCGGTCCCGTACTGTCCGGTCCCCCCGAGCGCCTTGCCGACCGGCTCGGTGTGGTCGCAGGTCACCCTGTCGGGCACTGTCAGGTTGTTGTACGTCGTCGCCGTCGACACCGGGCCGGTGTAGGCCGATGTCGGGGTGAACCCACCCTGGAACCAGCCCCAGCTCAGGTCCTTGTCGTTCAGCAGGTTGCCGACGTTCTCGCCGGTGAGTGCGAGAGCCGCCCCGGTGGAGCAGTCGTCCCAGTAGGGCTGGGCGTCACCGATGTCCGAGTACCCGCCGTTGCCGTCGGGTGCGACGTCCTCCTTCGACAGTGTCAGCACCTTGCGGACCGCGTGGTCGACTGTCACCCCCCCGGTGTTGCCCGAGGTCACGTCGAGCGCGCCCACGGTGGAAGGGCCGAACTCGGTGTCGAAGTAGTCGTCGCTCATGGCGTACGTATTGGCGTAGTTCCACAGCGCCGTCACGGTGTTGCCGTCGTAGTAGTCCATCACGGTCGCGGGGCTGCACTTCTTGCCTTCCGGGCTCGTTGTTGTGGCCGTTGCCGCCGTCCCGTCGGTTGTCTCGAAGCGGTTCATCTTCCCCGCGTCGAAGGCGTACTGCTCCGGCTTGTAGTCGTGATCGTTGTCACAGGTGAGGACTGTTGTGATCTTGGTGGGTGTCAACCGATCCGGGTTGGAGGCATTGGCATTGTGGAGGAGCAGTGTTGTCGTGAGACCCGCCGTCTCCTGGACGTCCGCCGTGCCGGGGGACGCGTAGAACGGCTCGCCGTCGGTGTTGGTCGCGTTGGGATACGTTCCGAAGTAGTGGTCGTACGAGGAGTTCTCGTCGAAGATGACCACCACGTGCTTGATCGGCGTCGTCGTTGTGGCGCCCTCGGTGACCGCGAACACCTTGTCGGCATGGGCAACGGCTGCTGAAGCAACGCCGGTTCCCCCACCGGCCAGTCCGGCGGCAACGGCCACGCCGGTTCCCGCAAGCACCGCGACGCCGGCCAAGGCCAAGCGTCCTCGACGGAATCTCTTGAGCATCGAGCTCCTTCCCTCGTCGTAACGAAGTCCTGATGGAGTTGTCGCCGCCGAGAGCCGCGTCGGCGGTGCACGGCTATCGCAACATGGGCAGGTGAACCTTCCCCGAACGTCGCGCGAAGCGCGCTCGACGGGAAGGTGAATTATTCGAGTCCCGGTTCGCGTGCACGCTCAGGTGTCGTCTGTGACGCGT
>JASHYA010000224.1 GCA_030043315.1 Acidimicrobiales bacterium | reverse complement strand
AGTAGCCCGCGACCAGGCCGAACCCGACCCCGAAGACGATCGTGATCGCCGCCGCGATGAACCCGATCTCGAGCGAGGTCCGGCCCCCGTAGAGCAGACGCACCGCGACTGTCCGCCCGTTCTGGTCCGCGCCGAGGAGGAAGCGGGTGTGCCACGTGGGGCCGATGGGGATGCCGATCGGCGAGACCACGTCCTCGACGCGGCCGTTGACCCGCACCGTCCCCGTGATGTCGTTTGTGTTCGGGCCGATGTGCGCGATGTACCGGGAGTAGACGGGCGCGAGCAGGCAGAACGTGAGGATGACCAGGAACAGCCCGCCGAAGGCCATCGCGACCCGGTTGGTGCGGAGCCGGCGCCAGGCGAGCTTGTACGGGCTGCGCCCGACGGCGGCGCCCGCACTCGCGCGCACGTCCATGCCCGCGACCACGTCCTCCACGCCGACGAGCGACGCAGACCCCGCCGGGGCAGAAGGGATCGGATCAGTCAGCTCTCGAGCAGTTCCCACGTCGACTCCTGCGGGCCGGATGGGGCGGCATGTTCACTCCGCCCCGTTCGAGTCAGCTCTTGAGCAGCTCCCACGTCGACCAGTCGTTCCCGTAGATCTCACTGTAGATAGCCGTCTTGAAGTCGATCTGGTCGGACATGAACTTCGGGTCGTCGGGATAGCCCACGATGAGCTCGTCCGCCTGCTTGGCCTCGTACTCTGTGAGCGCGGTCCACTGGCGTGTCACGGTCGAGAGCTTTGTGGCCGTCACCGGACCGAGCGTCGACAGCTCGGACTGGATGTGCGGGTCGTCGACGTAGCTGCGGTCGCGGTTCCCGACCGGCTCGATGTCCTTCCCATTGAGGAGGATGTAGAAGTTGATCGGGTTGGGGAATGTCTCCTCCCACGCCGACCAGCCCGTCTGAGGGTCGCTGGTCTTGGTGCTGATGGTCGGGAAGTACGTCGAGCCCGTGACGAATTTGTAGGACACCTTGAACCCGATGCTCTTCAGCACGCCACCGTAGTACTCGACCAACTGCTCGACGGGGCTGGTCGTCTCTCCCCAGACGGTTACCGGCGTACCCACCAGGTGGGCCTCTTTGATCAGCGACTTCGCCTTGGAGAGGTTGGACCCGTTCATGTTGGACCCGTACGGGCAGGGCGCGGTCGGGTGTCCGACGATGCCGGGGGGGAGCAGGTAGCAGTCGGGGGTGATCGTCCCGCTGGCGAGCCGCACAAACGCGTCACGGTTCACCGCGTAGTTCACGGCCTCCCGAGCCAGCTTGTTGTTGAACGGAGCCTTCGACTGGTTCATGAAGAAGTAATCCGTCGCCTCCGCGGGCTCGTACGCGAAGCGATCGGCAGCCTGCGACTCGATGGTCGCGAGGAGGCTCGAGGGAACGGTGTCCCAGGTGTCGAAGTTGTCGACCTGGTTGTCGAGAACCTGCTCTGCCTCCGTGGTCGAGTTGCTCACGATCGTGACCTTGATCGTGTTGAGGTGGCCGACCGGGATACCCGAGATGTGGAAGCTCGCGAAGTTCGGGCTCTTCACCAGCTCGAACGACACTGTCGGCACCACGTCCTTGATGACGTACGCACCCACTCCCGGCGGTGGCTGGCTCTGGACGGTCAACGGGGTCGTCGGAGGGACGGGAGCCGCCGCGGGGATCGCGATGATGTTCTCGAAGGCCCCGTACGGAGCAGAGAGCTGGACGGTGATCTTTCCGGTCGCGTTGTCGGTCGAGATCCCGCTGATCGTGCTCGCCTTCCCCTTGAAGTATGTCTCCGCGCCTTTGATGCTTGTCAGGAAGAACGAGTCACCGCCGAAGTTCAGCTTGAGAAGGCGCTCGATCGCGAACGTGAAGTCCGACGCCACGACGGGCTCGCCGTTCGAGAACTTGAGACCGCTGCGAAGGGTGAACGTGTAGGTGAGCCCGTTCGAGCTCACGGTGGGGAGCGACTTGGCCAGACCAGGGATGATCACCGTGCCGGCCCCACCGTTCTTGTGCGCGTACGTGAGCAGCGGGGTGTACGCGAGCCAGTCCGCCTCCGCGGACTCCACCGTGAACCCGTACTGGGGATCCAGCGATGTTGGCGCGGTGTTCATGTCGATCGTGGCGGTACCGCCGTTCTCGACACTCGAGGCGCCGTGCTTTCCGGTCGCGCTCGCAGCCCCGCCTGCGACCAGTGCCGTCGTCAAGGCCACCGTCGTCAAGGCGAGCCCGGACGCGAGCAGACGCCCCAGAGCCCTTTTGGGGCTGTGGCGATCCGCTCCCGGTCGCGCGGACTTCTGGCGGTACCTGTCGGTCATTGGAGTCCTCCCCGTCGTGCTCTCTCGAGCATTCCTATGTTCTCCTGTCACTTATAAACGAAAGTCGATAAAAACCATAGGGATTGTAGCGAATCGGATGGTAGCAGTCCAGTCGGCCACTTACGATGCCGGCTCCTGCCGTCGAGCGGCGCGGCACCCGGTACGGACCGCGCGCACGCCCACTCGGCGCGCAGACGCTCCCCCCAGGGACGGCACGATCGCACTTTGCCACCGTTGCCTCCAGTCGAAACCTCAGGTCCTCCTCGCAGGAAAAGGGGTCGACCCTCGACCGGTCCACACCCGTGCGCACCCGGCAGGATTTGATCGCCGGTCGCTGCATGTCAGCGCCTGAGGTGGGGGACTCTATCGGTCGACCGAGGCGAGGATCAAGGGACACATCGGTGCACCGCGACGGGATCCTGCCGAACGACGAGAATGCCGGGATCGTCGCGAGGTGCTCTGCAGATACGAGCAACCGGTCGGGCGCACTCGCGCTCTGCAAATGTGCCGCGCCGATCCGACGTCTACAGACGCAGGATGGAGTGGACGCTGAGAGCTCCCGAACGGGTTGCGCCACGACCTCGGGAGAGCCGCGGCGCCCGCGTCCCCATTCGGCGCGGCGGCCCTCGTCTTCAGATCGCCCCCTCTTGCTCCAAGGCGGCGATCTCTCCGTCGTCGAAGCCGAGCTCTGCTTTGAGCACGTCTTTGGTGTGCTGGCCGAGAAGAGGTGCGGGGGCGTAGTCGACGGGGGAGTCCGAAAGCTGCATCGGACAGCCGACCGTGTCGTAGGAGCCACGCACCGGGTGCTCGATCGTGGCGATGAGCCCCCGTGCGCGAAGGGAGGGGTCAAAGAGGAGCTCTTTGGTGTCAAAGACCGGTCCGCAGGGCACCCCCAAGCCGTTCAGTCGCTCGTACACCTCCCACTTGGTCATGGTCGAGGTCCACCCCTCGACGAGCGTGAAGACCTCTCCCAGCCGCTCCACCCGTGCCTCTGGCGTCGCGTAGGCAGGGTCGTCCACGAGCTCTTGGCGGTCCATCTCCTTGCACACGACGGCCCACTCCGTCGGGCGCAGGATCACATAGACGTAGTCGTTGGGGCCCCCGGGGGCACAGCGAAGGGCAGCGCCGGGGTGGCCGCCGCCTGAGGCGTTCCCCGAGCGTGGCACCGCCCCGTTGTGGCTCTGGACCGGGTACTCCGCAAGCGGGCCGGCGGCCAAGCGCTGCTGGTCACGGAGCTTCACCCGGCACAGGTTGAGCACCGAGTCCTGCATCGCACAGATCACCCGCTGGCCCCTGCCGGTGTGGCGGTCCCGCTGGAGGATGGCGGCCAGGATGGCTGCGGCGAGGTGGACGCCGGTCCCTGAGTCGCCGATCTGGGAGCCCGTCACCATGGGGGGGCCCACCGGCTCCCCCGTCGTCGACATGGAGCCCCCCATCGCCTGGGCGATCGGCTCGTAGGCCTTGGCGTCTTGGAACGCGCCGTCACCGAAGCCCTTGACCGAGGCGTAGATGAGGCGGGGGAACCGGGCGTGGAGCTCGTCGAAGCCGAGACCGTTTCTCTCCAGGACCCCGGGTGCGAAGTTCTCGACGAGGACGTCTGCACTAGAGAGGAGCCGCTCCAAGACCCGCTTGCCGCCCTGTGACTTGAAGTTGACCGTGAGTGACCGCTTGTTCGAGTTGAGCATCGTGAAGTAGAGGCTGTCTTGGCCGGGACGGTCTCTCAGCTGGTGGCGGGTGATGTCGCCCACATCTGGGGGCTCGACCTTGATGACGTCGGCGCCGAGCCAGGCAAGGAGCTGGGTGCAGCTCGGCCCCGACTGGACGTGGGTCATGTCCACGATGCGTACGCCGGTGAGCGCCTTGGGCACCGGGTTGTCGTTCTGGGTCATGTCGTTCTGGGTCATGTCGGTCTGGAGCACGTCGCTCGTGCTCACTTGTACATCGTCTGGTTCTTCGTCCCGGGGGCATACGCGTCGGGGTCGAGCCAGACGTTGAGGATCGCACAGGTCCCCGCCGAACGGGCACGCTCCAGGGCAGGGCCGAGCGCCTCTGGGTCACGGACGGCCTCGCCGTAGATGCCGAGCACGTCGGCGAACTTCTCGAAGTCGACGTCGCCCAGGTAGTTGGCGACCGAGCCGCGTGCTTCCCCGTACTTTTGGATCTGGCCGCAGCGGATCTGGTTCATGTGCGAGTTGTTCCCCACCACGGCGATGTAGGGGAGGCCGAAGCGCTGGGCGGTCTGGATGTCAAAGGCCGTCATGGCAAAGGAGCCGTCCCCGAAGAGGGCGACCACCTCTTTTTGCGGCTGGGCGAGCTTGGCGGCCAAGGCAAAGCCCGTGCCCACCCCGAGGGTCCCAAGTGGCCCCGGGTCCATCCAAGAGCCCGGGGCCTTCGGGCGGACGACGTTGCCGGCGAAAGTGACGACGTCCCCCCCGTCGCCGATGAAGATCGAGTCCTCGGTCAAGAACCGGTCGAGCTCGTGGGCGAGCCGGTAGGGGTGGATCGGCACCGACGGGTTCTCGAGCTCGCTCCGCCGGGCGGTGACGAGGGCGGTCTCTTTCTCCCGCAGCCGTGCCGTCCACTCCGCCCTGGCCGCCCTGGCCTTGTCGCTCAATGTGCCGACCGCCTCGGTGACAAGCTGAAGGATGACCCCGACGTCGCCCACGAGGCCGATCTCGACGTCGCGGTTGGCCCCGACGGTCGCATAGCCCATGTCGATCTGGGCGAGGGTCGGGGCCTTCATCGAGGCCCCGTAGCGGAGGCGGAAGTCAAAGGGCGTGCCGACGACGACGGTCACGTCGGCGTCGTTGAAGGCGTCGCGCCTCGTGAGCTGGAACAAGAGCGGGTGGGACGGCGGAAGCGTCCCCCGGGCCGCCCCGTTCAAGTAGGTGGGGATGACGAGCTCTTCTGCAAATGCCCTCGCCTGCTCGGTCGCCCGGCACGTAAAGACCTGCTGGCCGAATAGGACGCACGGTCGCTCTGCACCCCGGAGCACCTCTGCGAGCCGCTCGACGTCGGTGAGGTCGCCCGCTGCCTTGGTCGAGGCCCTCGAACGGCCGGGGGAAGGGATGCGCGCCGTGTGCTCGGGGACCTTTGCGTCCAAGACGTCTCGTGGGATCTCCAGGTAGACCGGTCCGAACGCCCCTGCAAAGGCCGATCTGGCCGCCATGGCGACGAAGTCGGCGACCCGGGCGGTTGCTGGCACCGAGGAGGCGAACTTGGTGATCGGCCGGAGCACGTCGACATGGGGGAGGTCTTGGAGCCCGCCCATGCGGTGCTGGCTCAACGCCGCCTGGCCGCCGATCAATAGCATCGGGCTCTCGGCGCGCAGCGCGTTCGCCACGCCGGTCAACGCATTGGTCGTCCCCGGCCCGGCCGTCACCACCGCGCAGCCGAGGTTGCCCGTCATGCGTGCGTACCCGTCGGCCGCGTGCGCAGCCACCTGTTCGTGACGGACGTCGATGATCCTTATGCCCTCGTCCAGGCAGCCGTCGTAGATGTCGGAGATGTGGCCCCCGCACAGCGTGAAGATCGTGTCGACGCCCTCGTTGCGAAGTGCGCGCGCGACGAGGTGGCCACCCGAGACCGACCGCTCTTCAGCGGCCTCTTCTGCAGCCGTCGTGTGGTTGTCCACGGCTCTACTCCTTGCCTCTGGTCCCCGGAAGTCGTAGATGACAAATCGATTTACGGAAGAGATTAATGAGCGGTGGCTCGCGGCCACTTCGAGCGGACCGCCACCTTCAAGACGCTAATGTTCGAGACAATAGGCATAGCACGGAGGGGTTGGTGGCTGTCGCGGGTCGAACGACGATACGAGATGTCGCCGCCGCAGCCGGCGTGTCGCCGACCACCGTCTCACACGCCCTGAATGGGAAGGGACGACTCGACCCCCGGACGCGTGCGCGCATCCAACGAACTGCCGAGCGACTCGGGTACCAGGCCAACCGGATCGCCCGGGGCCTGCGGTCCGGTCGCTACGGCGTCCAGGCGCTCTGGCTCCCGATCGAGCAGGACGCCGCTTCGAGCGACGCACTGACGCTCGATTACTACATGCGACTCGCAAGCGCGATGACCAAGGCGTTCTTCGCCAGAGGTGACGTCGTCATGCTGATCCCGCCCGTTGGGTCGAGCGAGAAGCTGGTTCCAGTGCCCACTGACGGCGCGATCGTGGCGGACCCGTACGACAACGACCCGCGCCTGGCGGTTCTTCGGCGCCTCGACATCCCGACCGTGACGATCGAGAGGAACCCCGTCGACCCCGACGATCCGTGGTGCGTCGCGTCCGACACCGGCCACCACATCGAGACCTTGTTGGAGCACCTCGCATCGGAGGGTGCGGAGCGGATCGCGCTCCTCGTACCCGAGGCGATGGGGGCGTGGTCCAGGGAGGAGCGACAGGCGTACAGGACATGGTCATCGCAGCACGGCCGCGATCGTCTGACACGCCCGGTGTCGATGCGGACACCCTTCGCGGGTGCCCAGCACGCGGTGCGCGCGCTGCTCCTTGCGGGTCCGCGGCCTGACGCGATCGTGATCGGCGCCGAGCGGTTCGTGCCCGGCACCATGCTCGCGATCGCCGAAGCGGGACTCGAGGTGCCGGAAGACGTCCTGGTGGCCGTTGCGGTGGACGGGAATCTCGCCCGCGCGTCGTTGCCGCCCCTCACCGCCGTCGACCTCCAACCGGAGCAGCAGGCTTACGCCGCGGCGCAGCTTTTGTGGAGGCGGCTGGACGGGGAGGAACCACCCGGTCAGTGGACCGTGCCGGGGATCCTCAGAGTGCGGGAGTCGAGCAGCCGTCACCGGAGCAGGAGCTCCGCGGGCAGATCTTCGTGAACGGCCGGCTCGTCGGCTACAGGACGGACGCCCGCGGTCGTCTGGTCGAGGAGCACGCCGAGGCGGTCGCTCGACAGCGGGCCGAGATCGGGTCCGTCCTCCGGCACTTCAACCTCTACCCGAACAAGTCCGCGTTGGAGAACGTCACCCCGGGTCCGCGCAAGGTCCGCAAGATGCCGCGGGACCACGCGGAGGAGATCGGGAGACGGCTGCTGCAACGGGTGGGGCTCGAGTCGAAGGTCGACGCCTACCCCGTGCAGCTTTCGGGGGATCAGGAACAGCGCGTGGCGATCGCGAGGGCGCTGGCGATGCAGCCGAAGCTGATCATGTTCGACCAGCCGACAAGCGCACTCGACCCCGAGATGATCGGAGAGGCCCTCGAGGTGATGCGGGACCTTGCTACGGAAGGGATGACCATGATCATCGTGAGCCATGAGATGGGGTTCGCGCGGGAGGTGGCGGATCGCGTGGTGATGATGGACGACGACGTCGTCGTGGAAGAAGGTGCTCCGGGCGACATCTTCGACCACCCGCCGCAGGAGAGGTCCCGATCGTTCCTCGCGAAGTCGCTGTGACCGGCCGTCGGGAACCGCATCGGTACTGGGGCGTCGCCACGCCCCACCCAGCGGCGAGCGAGGCTGCCGCAGCGGTGCTCTCGGCCGGCGGCACGGCCGTCGACGGCGCGCTCGCCGCGGCCGGGGTGCTGGCCGTCGTCTACCCCCACAACTGTTCCGTGGGCGGGGACCTGATCGGGCTGGTGCGGCGCGCGGGGGAGCCGCCACGGACCGTCTTCGGCGTCGGCCGGTCGGCGAGGGCGGTCGATGCCGCCGCGTGGCGGCGCGACTTCGGCGAGCAGGTCCCGGTGACCGGCCCGTTGAGTATCAGCGTGCCGGGCGTCGTGTCGGGGTGGCAGGCGCTGCACGAGCTGGGTGGGCGCCTCCCGTTTTCCCAGCTCCTTGAACCGGCGATCGCCCTCGCGGCGGGCGGAGTTGCGGTGAGCCCCTCGGTCGACCGGGCGCTGCAGGCGCTCGACAGCCCCGATCCCGGACTCGACGGGATCTTCGGGCCGCGGGGGAACCGCCTCGGCACCGGCGGGACCTTCGTCCAGCCGCGGCTGGCGGAGACGCTCGCCCAGATCGCCGCGGACCCCGGGAGCTTCTACCGCGGCGAGTTGGCTGAGCGGCTGGCACAGGGCCTCGAAGGAAGCGGGAGCCCGATCACGTTCGAGGATCTCTCCCGGCACCGCGCGGTGGTCGGCGAGGCGACGGCGACCGATGCCGGCGACCTGGCGCCCCTGCTCTTCACGGCCGGACTGCCGTCCCAGGGCGTCTTCTTCGCGGGGCTCGCGAAGATCGTCGGCGGGCTGTGCGCGGACGGCTACGAACTGCTGGGGCGCGACGCCCGGCTGCTCGCCCGTGTTTTCGATGAGGTCTCGAGAGTCCGCGACCACCTCCTCGGCGATCCCTCGCGTGCACCGACAGCGAGCATCCTTCGGGCGCGACTCGCGGAGATCGACCCGTTCGGGACAGCGCGTTCGGCGGAAGGTGCCGGACCGCTCCTCGCAAGGGGAGCGGAGCGAGCGGCGAAACGGTCGGTCCCGCCGAGCGGAGACACGGTCGCGGTGGTCGTCCACGACGTGGACGGCAACTCGGTGAGCATGCTGCAGAGTGTCTTCCACAGCTTCGGCTCGAGGTTCTGCGACCCGGCGACCGGCGTGCTGTACCACAACCGGCAGAGCATGTTCACGCTTCGCCCGGGCGCGCCGGGCGAGCTCGGTCCCGGACTGATGCCGCCCCACACGCTGTGCCCCACCATGGTCGACGCCGCCGACGGCTCACCGTCGCTCGCCGTCTCGACCATGGGCGGCCGTTCGCAGCCGCAGATCCTCGCGCAGGTCCTCCTGCAGCTCGCCGCGGGAAAGAGCGCGACCGAAGCGGTGTCGGCTCCGCGCTTCGTGGTCGGCGACGGTGAGACCGGGGGATCGCACGCGGTCGTGGCTGCAGAGGAGGACCTCCCCGTCGACGCCTCGCGCTCGCTCCTCGACGCCGGGTACGACGTCGGGGCCGTCGGGCGCTGGAGCGAGGAGATGGGCCACGCCCAGGCGCTTCGCCTCGGGAGGCAAGGCGCCCACGACGCGGCGTCGGACCCTCGCAGCGACGGCACCGCGGTCCGTGGAGGTGGTGCGTAGGTGCACGAAACGGTCTCGGGTGTGCTCGACACCGACCGGGTCCGGGCGCAATTCCCCGCGCTCGACAGCCCGCCCCCAGGCGGTGGCCCGCGCGTCTTCTTCGACGCGCCCGGCGGGACGCAGGTGCCCGAGAGCGTCGTCGCGGCGATCCGGCGGTACCTGCTCGAGGACAACTCGAACACCGACGGCGCCTACGAGCTCAGCCGCCGCACCGACGGCCTGATCGCCGAGGCCCGTCGGCACGGGGGAGCCTTTGTCGGAGGAGACCCTGACGGGATCGTGTTCGGTCAGAACATGACGACGCTCAACTTCAACCTCGTCCGTGCCGTCGGTCGGACCCTCCGAACCGGCGACGAGATCCTCACCACGGCCTTGGACCACGACGCCAACATCTCCCCGTGGTTGCTGATGGCGCAGGACCGGGGGCTGGTGGTGCGGGAGGTCGGCCTGACCCCCGTGCTCGACGTCGACCTCGACGACATGCGAGACAAGCTCACCGACCGGACCCGTGTGGTGGCGTTCTGCCTCGCGTCGAACGCCGTCGGCACCGTCACCAAGGCACGCGAGATCGCCGGGCTCGCCCACGACGCCGGCGCGCTTGCGTGGGCCGACGCGGTGGCGTACGCACCGCACCGGCGCATCGACGTCCGTGGGCTGGGGCTCGACCTGCTGCTGTGCTCGCCCTACAAGTTCTTCGGCCCGCACCTCGGGATGGCCTGGGTCCGACCGGATCTCGCCAGGGACCTCCCGGCCGAGCGCGTGCGACCCGCCGCACAGGTGCCGCCGGGGCATCGGTTCGAGACGGGGACGCTGAGCCACGAGGCGATCGCCGGCTTCGTCGCCGCGGTGGAGTACCTCGCGTCCCTGGGGTCCGGCGGAGACCTCGCCTCGCGCTTGAGCGCGGGGTACGAGCTGATCCGGCGCCACGAGGCCGAGCTCGCCGGGGTCTTCGGCACGGGCGTCGCCGGGCTCGCCGGCCTGCGGATGGTGGGCCTGCCGGGTGACAGCCCCGCTCGGGTGCCGACCTTCGGCCTCGTCTGCGAGCGCACGACGCCCCGCAGGCTGGCCGAGGCGCTGGGAGACGCGGGGATCTACACCTGGGACGGCAACTTCTACGCCAAACGGGTCGTCGAGACGCTCGGCCTGGACCTGGACGTTGGACTGCTGCGCATCGGCATGGCGCACTACAACCTCCGCACCGAGATCGACCGGTTCCTCGACGTCCTCGAGAGCCTCCTCGGCGCTGAGTAGTGCTCGGCTCCGAGTTGTCGGTCTTCGGGTCCCGGGCTCAGGTGACCGCGGGGCGTTCCCCGCGCGCAGGGAGCCGCAGGGGCGCCGCTCGATGGAGGTCGTCGAACCACGCCCGACGGTCCTCGAGCAGCGACCGGGCGGCGGGGCGGGGCTCGAAGCGCGTGGACCGGTCGAGCAGCTTGGCGCGAGCCGAGCCGGCCTCGTCCGCGTAGCCAGACGCTGCCGCGGCGAGCAACGCGACGCCGAGCCCAGCGGCGTCGTCGTGCAGGTGGAGGACGGGAACGCCCAGCAGATCGGCCTTCACCTGTCCGAGCGTGTCGAGCCTGGCACCACCCCCCGAGACGCGCAGCTCCTCGAGCGGAGGTCCGGCCGCCGCGAGGACGTCGAGCACCGACGCCACGGCCGCGGCGACGCCCTCGACCACCGCGTAGGCGAGCACGCGCCGGTCGTGGCGGTCCGACATCCCGGCGAACGCGGCTCGGATCGCCGGGTCGTCGCGCTCGCCGTCACCCAGGTAGGGGAGGAACACCGGCGCCGCGTCGAGCGGGTCGTCGACGCCGTCGGACAGCACCAGGGTGGCCCCCTCGGCCGCGTGAGCCGCGAAGTCGTCGAAGTCGTGGAAGCCGAGCTGTCGGACGGCCCACTGGAGCGCGGCGCCGGTGGTGTTCACTCCGAGTTCGGTGGTGTACCAGCCGGGAACCACGTGGCTGTAGTGCGTGACGCGCAGGTCGCGCAGCGGTGCGGTCACGGCCGAGTTCAGGCAGGAGGACGCTCCCGCCATCTCGCTGACCGGCCCCTCGGCCAGGACGCCGGCGCCGTAGGCGACGCACTGGCTGTCCCCGGCGCCGATGACGACGGGCGTGCCCGCCCGGATGCCCACCTCTGACGCGGCAGACCGCGAGAGCCCGTCGACGCACGTCCACGGCGGGACCGCGTCGGGAAACACCGGGCCGAGGGAGACGGCGCCGAAGATCTCGTCCGCCCACCGGTGGCCTTCGAGGTCGTAGAACAGCGTGTTGTTCGCATGGCTCTCGTCGGTGAGGAAGGTCCCCGTGAGCCGGTGCAGCACGACGTCTCGTGGCTGGAGGAACCATCGGGCCCGGGCAAAGGTCTCGGGGTGATGGCGACGGAGCCACAACACCTTCGGCCCGACGTGGAACGGTTCGGGGGTGTGTCCCGTGAGGCGGTGGATCCGCGTCGTTCCGACCAGCTCGCGCAGCTCGGCGGCTTCCGCGAGCGCCCGGTTGTCCCGGTAGATCATGCCGGGGGCGACCGGCGCCCCCGAGGCGTCGACGGGCACCACGCTCGGCGACTGGCCGGTGAGGCCGATCGCGGTGATCCGTCGTCGCAGCGCCGCCGGCAGCGCGGCGAGCGCCTCGAGAGAGCACCGTGCCCAGTCGCGCGCGTCCTGCTCGGCCCACCCCGGGCGATCGGTGACCGTCGCGTAAGGCCGCCGCACCTCGGCGAGGCGTACGCCGTCGAGGTCGGCGACGACCGCGCGCCCCCCCGTCGTCCCGACGTCGACCGCGGCGAACAGCGGCTCGCTCATCGTTCGCTCCTCGGGTCGCGAGGCGAGGCGTCAACTGTCCGTCCCGTCGGGCGGACGCGGACGAGGCGTTCGCCGTAGGCCGCGGCAGCCCGCGCATCGATCCCCTCGTCGGTCACGATCGTGTCGAACGCGTCGACCGCGCACACTGCCGCGACCGCCCGACGTCCGAACTTCGTGCTGTCCGCCACGAGCACGCGCCGCGCCGCTGCCGCCAGCATGGCGCACTTGAGCGGCACTTCGAGCGTGTTGCGGTTGGTGACACCGGCATCGACGTCGATCGCGTCCGCGCCGAGGAACGCCCAGTCGACGCGGAGGCCCGACAGCGTGTCGAGTGCGACCGGTCCCACGAGGGTGAACACCGTGCCCAAGAGCTGTCCCCCGGTGACGAGGAGGCGCACCTGACCGAGGCTCGCCAGGTGATGGGCGATGTGCACGTCGTTGGTCACCACCGACAGGCCGTGCCGGACGCCGAGCGCACAGGCGACCGCGTACGTCGTCGATCCGCTGTCGAGCACGACGGAGTCGCCGTCACGCACGTACGCGGCGGCACGCTCACCGATTGCAAGCTTGGCGTCTACCTGTTCGCGCTCACGCAACCGGTAGGGGACGTCGTAGCTGGTGGCAGACGCCAGGGCGGCGGCCAGGCCGGGTGGCGTCGGCCGACCGAACGAGGCGCCGCCGTGCGTGCGTCTGACCACGCCCGCGCGGGCGAGCCGGTCGAGATCCCGGCGGATGGTCGAGGAGTCGACGGCGAGGTCCACGGCGAGCTGACGAGTTTCGACGAAGCCGGTTTCCTCGAGGCGCCGCCGGATCTCCGCCTCGCGGCGTTCTCCGCTGACGCCGCTCAAGGCGCCACCCCGGCGGGAGAGTTGCACGACATCGTGCCGCAGAGTAGACCCCGACGCATGGAAACGGGCAATTCCGTGCATGCTGGCTCCCACTCCGTGCCGGAGAGCGCTGGCCAGCCGTCGCGGATGCAGCGGCTCTTCCCGGGGGTGGTGAAGCCGCTGATCGCGATGGCGCACCTCCCCGCCCTCCCCGGCACCCCGCTCTATGACGCGGGGTCGGGCATCGCGGGCCTCGTCGGGCGGGTGAAAGAGGACCTTGCGGTGCTCGTCGGCGCGGGGTTCGACGCGGTCATGTTCTGCAACGAGAACGACCGCCCCTACCGCCTCAAGGCAGACCTGGCGGCTGCGGCGGTCATGGCCCGGGTCGTGACCGAGTGCGCGCCGAGCGCGAGCGAGGTGCCATTCGGGGTCGACTACCTCTGGGACGCCGAGTGTGCGCTCGCGATCGGTGTCGCGACGGGGGCCCGGTTCATGCGCGAGGTGGTCACCGGCGTCTGGGAGTCCGACATGGGACTGTGGGTGCCGGACGCGGCGAAGATCCTGCGCGACCGCCGTTACCTCGGAGCGGAGGACCTCGCGATCTTCATGAACGTGACCCCCGAGTTCGCGTCGAGCGTCGGGGGGCGGTCTCCCGCCGAGGTCGCCCGGACCGTGGCGACGTCGAGCCTGCCCGACGTGATCCTCGTGTCAGGGCCGATGGCCGGTGCAGAGCCGAGCGTCTCGACGCTGTCGGAGGTCCGCGCGGCGGTCCCGTCAGAGATCCCGGTGTTCGTGAACACGGGCGCCAAGGCGTCGAACATCGCCGCATTTCTCGAGGTCGCCGACGGCTGCATCGTCGGCAGTGACCTGAAGGTCGACGGCTACACCTGGAACCCGGTCGACCCCGTGCGGGCCGCAGCCTTCGTCGGAGCAGCGCGTGGCCGCTGAGCACGGTCGTTCGGGCACCGATCGGGGACCCGCCGTCGTGACGGGCGCCGGCTCGGGCATCGGCGCCGCCGTCGCGCGAGAGCTCGCCGCACGGGGTCACGTCGTCGTCCCGACCGACCTCGACGTGGCGTCGGCCGAACGGACCGCCGAGGACTGCGGGAGTCCGGCGGCCTACCGGCTCGACGTGACGGACCCGACGGAGGTGGCGCGCGTCGTCGGCACCGTCGTCGAGCGCCACGGCGCGCCAGGCGTCCTGGTCTCCAACGCGGGCATCTCGAAGATGCGGCGCTTCCTTGACCTCACCGCCGAAGAGCTGGATGCGACGCTCTCGGTCAACCTGCGGGGCGTCGCCCTCTGCGGGCAGGCGGCGGCGCGGGCGATGGTGGACGCCGGACGGGGGGGCGCCATCGTGAACGTCGCCTCGATGGCGGGCAAGCAGGGCAAAGTGGCGTTCCTACCGGACTACGTCGCCTCGAAGTTCGGTGTTGTCGGCTTGACCCAGGCGATGGCCGTCGAGCTCGCGCCCTTCGGGATCCGGGTGAACTCGGTGTGCCCCGGATACGTGGCGACCTCCATGCAGGAGCGCGAGCTCGTGTGGGAGGCCGCGCTGCGCGAGACGACGATCGACGAGGTCCGCCGCAGCTACGTCGCGGACACCCCGCTTGGCCGGTTGGAGCTTCCCGAGGACGTGGCGAAGGTCGTCGCCTTCTTGGTGAGCGACGACGCGGCGTTCGTCACCGGCGAAGCGGTCGCAGTCAACGGCGGGGCGTTCATGGACTGAGCCTCGTCTTGAGTTGCAAGACCGCGTTCCGCCATGGTGGATGGCCCTCGGGAGGCGTGGTAGCGTCCTGGCGCGTCCGGGCCGCCGTCGCGCGGGCTGCCGGGCGCAACCGGCGTCGGAGTGAGGGCACGTCATGGTGAGCACTGCGGTCACGATCGCAAAGAGCCCGTACCTGCAGGAGGACCCCGGCGCCGGCATCTTCCGGGTGCACCGGTCCGTCTACCGGGACCCGTCGATCTTCGACGCGGAGCGGGAGCGGATCTGGGGGAGAGCCTGGCTCTACCTCGGCCACGCGTCCGAGGTGCCCGAGCCCGGTGACTTCAAGCTGCGGACGATCGGCGGGCGCGAGCTCGTCTTTCTGCGCGACGTGCACGGCAGGGTGCGGGCGTTCCTGAACGCGTGCCCCCACCGCGGCACCGCCGTGTGCCGGGAGCCTGCGGGCAACGCCAAGCGGCTGCGTTGCTTCTACCACGCCTGGACCTTCGACACCGAGGGCCGCCTCGTGTCCTTGCCCTCGCCCGAGGCCTATCCGGTCGGCGACGCGTTCCGCGAGCGCCTCGGCCTCCGCCCGGTTGCCCGGCTCGAGGTGCTGCACGACTTCGTGTTCATCTCCTACGCCACCTCCGGTCCCGATCTCGACTCGTACCTCGGCGAGGCGGCCGACTACATCGGGCTGGTCGCCGACCACAGCGACACCGGCATGCGGGTTGTGCCGGGTGAGCAGCGCTACTCCTCGCGCGCGAACTGGAAGCTCGGCGTCGAGAACGCGATGGACGGTTACCACTTCGCGCCGAGTCACGTGACGTTCCTCGAATACCTGAAGCGGACCGGCTTCACGACCTCCGAGGGTGGGCGCGGCCGCATCCTGTCGAACGGCCACGTCCTCGGCATCCAGAGCGGCCACAGTGGCCGGGCCGGCTTCGACTGGGAGCCACGGTTCGGCGAGGCAGAGCGCAGCCGCATCGAGGAGAACCGCGCGCGCCTGTTCGCGCGCATGGACGCCGAACGTGCCGCGCTGATCGCCGACTACAGCCGCACCCTGTTCATGTTCCCGAACCTGCTCCTCTTCGACATCGAAGGGGTCTCGATCCGCCTGCTCGAGCCGGTCGAACCCGGCCTCACGAGGATCTCCGCCTTCGCGCTCGCGCCGAGAGACGAACCGCCCGAGGCGCTCGACGTGCGTCTGAAGGTCCTCACGAGCTTCATCGGCCCGGGAGGGCTCGCCACCCCCGACGACCTCGAAGCGCAGGAGGGGATCCAGCGCGCGATCGCGTCGACCGCCACAGATCCGCGGCCGGGGGTCGACTGGAACGACGTCTCGAGGGGCATGGCGTCGGAGGCCGCGGGCGAGCCGCTGCGTTCGATCGATGAGGGTCGGGTACGCGCGTTCTGGCGTCACTGGGCGACGATGATGGAGGAACCAGAGGAATGATGGAGGACGTGACCGAACGGCCCATTGCGCTCGACGCCGTGACCCGCACGGACGTCGAGGACTTCCTGTACGAGGAGGCCGCGCTCCTCTCCGGGTGGCGCTGGGACGACTGGCTGGCGTTGTTCGTGCCCGGTGCGCGCTACGAGATCCCGACGTTCGACGGCGAGGCCTACTCCGGACGGGTCGCCCAGTACTTCATCGCAGACGACTGGGACCTGTTGCAGGCGCGCATCATCCGCATGAAGAGCAAGCAGGCGCACGCGGAGAACCCTCCATCCCACACCAGCCGGCTGCTCGGCAACGTCCGCCACTGGCCCACCGACGATGGAGCCGTCGCCGTACGAGCGAACTTCGTCGTGCACCGGATGCGCGACGGACTGCTCGACCCCTACGTGGGCCGGTACGAGCACGAGCTCGTCGTGTCGGATGGCGGGTTGCGCTTCCGTCTGCGACGCGCAGTCCTGCTCACCGAGTCCGTGCGCCCTGGCACGCGACTGAGTTTCATTCTGTGACGTCTTCTGCCCCGGGCGGGCGAACGAGATCAAACGGAGGACCGAGATGAGGAAACGGGCACCCTACGGGTTCGAGTACATCCGGCTCGAGGTGCCGAACCTGGCCGAGGCGCGCGCGTTCTACGAGTACCACGTGGGGCTCACGGTGGCGGAGGAAGAACCCGGGTACGTCACGCTCCGTGCCGACATCGAGCACCACTGCGTGGAGCTGCGCGAGAACCCGTCCCTCGCCGCCGCCAAAGTGCTCGCGCTCGGGTACAGCTCGGGTGATCAGGCGACCCTCGACGACCTCCGGGAGCGGGTGAGCGGCGCCGGGGGCCCGGTACTGCCGGTCGACGACGGGATGAAGCAGTACGTGACCGACGGCTTCGCGACGGTCGATCCGAACGGCTTCACGCTCGAGCTCGTCCACGAGTTCCAGGTGTTCGCAGAGCCGCCGCTCGTCGAGCTCCGTCCCGTCGATGTCGTCCATCCCTTCCTGGCGACCCCGCACTACGACGAATCGCTCGCCTTCTACACCGACGTGCTCGGATTCCAACCCTCCGACTTCATTGCAAACCGCAGCGCCTTCCTCCGCAGCGAGGACCGATACCACCACTCGATCGCCATGCGCCGCGCGGAGGAGGTGTCGGTCGCACACGTCTGCTTCATGATGAAGAGCTTCGACCACGTGATGCGAGGGTTCGCGAAGGCACGCTACAAGGGGGTCACCACGGAGCCGGGCGTGGTGAACCACTCGGCGTCCCGCTCGATCGCGTTCTACATGGACGTGCCGCAGTTCGGGCCACCGGTCGAGCTGTGCGACGGGCACTACGTGCTCAGCCCCGAAGAGCACGAGACCCACGTGCCCCGGCGCATGTCGGCGGACCCCCGCAACATCGACGTGTGGCGCGCGGCGGCGGACGACTGGGGGCTGGTGTAGCACCTTGCGGCCCGGCGCTCCCGCGGAGGGCGAGCTCCTCGAACTGCTCGACGGACTGCTGCGGGTGCCGAGCCCCGCAGGCCACGAGCTCCCGCTGGCGCGCTGGGTGGCGGGATGGCTGGACGCGCGTCCCGAGGTCGCGTGCACGCTCGACCAGTTCGCCCCCGACCGGGGGAACGTCGTGTGCCGCCCGGCGGGTGTAGCGGGCCGACGCACACCTCCCGGCCGCCCCGGTCTCGTCGTCTACAGCCACCTCGACACGACGCTCAGCGGGGACCCGCGGCTCGACCGGTTCGCTGTCCCTCGCGCTGGCCGTCCCGGGCCGCTCGTGCGCCGCGGGGACACCCTCTACGGTCACGGTCTCGTGGTCGCCAAGGGCCCCGCGGCCGCCGCCACCCTCGGCTTCGTTCTCGCGGCACGCGAGCTCGCCGAGCTCGACGACCCCGCCGAGGATTCCTGGACCGGCGCCCGATCGGCGCGTCCCACGCGCCGGGAGCGGGTTCCCGTCCTTCTCCTGGCAGCCGGGGGGACGCACCGTGCGGCTCCGCCCGGCCTCGTGCTGCCCGCGGGCGCGCCTGCGACCGGGGCGGGGGCGGGGGTGCACCGCTTCCTCTCCCAGCTCCTTCCCGGCGCGGCGGTCGTCGCCAAGTGCGGCCCGCCCGGGCTGCTCGTCGAGGAGCCCGGCGCCGCGTTCATCACCGTGGAGGTGACGGGCACGCCGGGCCTCGCCATGCACCGCGCGTCGATGGCGGACGGAGGTGTGCCGGCCGCCGTGCCCGCCGCACTCGCGGGGGTCGAGCGGTGGCGTTCTGGGTTCGCCGGGCGTGCGACGCCTCCGGGCGCACAGGCGGGACGTGACGCGGCTGTCGGATCTCTCGTGGCGGGCCTGCCCTACAAGCCGGACATCGTGGGCGGTCTGCTGCAACTGCACCTCTACGTCGTGCTGGCGCCGGGCGACGACCCTGCCGCCCTGGCATCGGACGTCGAAGCCGCGGTGGCGGCGGCGCTCGCGGCGGGCGGGCATGGCGGTCTCGAGGTCCGGGCCACGGTGGCCGAGGCGGTCGGCGCGGCGTCGACCCCCGCCGACGTGCCCGTCGCCCGGGCCGCCGAGGCCGCCTACCGGTCGGTTTTCGGGACCACGCCACCGCCGGTCAGGACATGGACCGGCTCGACCGACGGCGTCGTGTTCCGGGGCGCCGGCGTCGACACCGTTCGCCTCGGGCCCACGCCCGATCCGGCGCCGCCGGGCGAGGACGCACTGTCTCTCTCCGGTTTGCTGGACTGGGCACGCCTCTACGCCACCATCGTTCTCGACTACTGCACCGGTGGCGCTGCTGCGCCGGTTGCACCGGACGGCACCCCTCGCCCGGGTGAGGCGGGCGAGCCGACCGCCGGCGAGGCGCCCGCCGACGAGGCTTGCAGAGCAAGATACGATTTCACATAATGAGACGCTCCTCGGATCCGGGCGCGGATGTCCGCGGACGTCACAGGGATACCGGGGCGGGCTCGGAGCGACACAGGGGAGATCATTCGACGTGAGCAGCGACACAGCCGTCGTGACCACCTGGGACGCCATCCCGTCGGAGGTGGTCCGTCCCGGCGTGAGCCGGCGGGCCATCGGTACGAAGGACGTGATCTGCGTGCTCAACCGCATCGAGCCGCAGATGCTGCCTGCGCCGCACGCGCACCCGGACCTCGACCAGCTCGCGTTCATCCTCTCGGGGCGGGCCGTGTACCACGTCGGCGAGACCGGCCACGAGGTCGGACCCGGGGCCGTGATGCTGATCCCGGCAGGGGTGCGCCACTGGATCGAGCCTGCCGGGGACGAGCCCATCGACAACCTCGACGTCTTCGCTCCCGCCCGCGCCGACTATCTGCACCTCCTCGAGTGGATGGCGAGAGAGGGCCCGCCGGTTGCACAGCCCGACGCGCCGGGCGCGGACGCTGCGCCGCCCGCGGTCACGTGAGGTACCTCGCGCTGGAGGCCGGGATCGGACGGCAGGAGGGCGACGGCTCGGTGACGGTGCTCGACGCCCCCTGCACGCTCTCCCAGTACATGGCGAACGGGCACCGACTCGGCGAGCTCGAGACCCGGCGGGTGCTCGATCGCCGCGCTGCGGACGAGGTCGTGCTCGCGCCGATCACCCAACGTGGTGCGGCCATGTGGGGGATCGGGCTCAACTACCACTCCAAGCGGCGCGCGACCGGCCGTGCGCTTCCGGACCACCCGACGCTCTTTCTGAAGAGCCCGTCGGCGGCGGCCCGGCCGCAGGAGCCCATCTCCATCCCGCCCACCGCTCCCGGGTGCGTCGACTACGAGGGCGAGATCGCGGTGGTGGTGGGCGGTCACCTGTTCCATGCCAGCCCCGCCGAGGCAGAGCGCGCAGTCGTCGCCGTCGCCGCCGCCAACGACGTGACCGCCCGCGACGTCATGCGGTCGACCCGCAACCCGTCACTCGCCAAGAGCTTTCCGGGCTTCGGCCAGCTCGGGTCGGCGGTGCTCGACTGCGACGCGTGCGGCGGGGTCGGCACCTTGGAGCTCTCGACCACCGTGAACGGCGAGGTCCGCCAGCGCGACACGGGCGCGGGGATGATCCTCGACGTGGGGGAGCTGCTCGCGCTGATCTCTCGCTACGTGGCGCTGCGGCCGGGCGACGTGGTCCTCACCGGCACCCCGGCGGGAACCGGAGAAGAGACCGGGACGTACCTGTCGAACGGCGACGTCGTCGAGGTGCGGCTGGGCGACCTGCTCCCGCTGCGCAGCGTCGTCGTCGCGCACCGGGATGGGAAGCACACACACGAGGAGAGCGGGAGGGGACGGACATGGACGCTTCAGGAAACCTGATTCTCAAGGGCGGCACCATCGTCGACCCGGCGAGCGGGCGGGCCGAGACGGGCGACCTCGCGGTCGTCGGCGGACTGGTCGCGGCGGTGGGGGACGCCTCGGGCGGCGACACCTCGTTCGGGGCCGCCCTGTCCGGGGCGCGGACGGTGGACTGCTCGGGCGCGTACGTCGTCCCAGGGCTCGTCGACGCGCACAGTCACGTCTTCCGCTACGTCTCGAAGGTCGGTGCCCCCGTCGACGAGGCGCACCTCGCGCGTGGTGTGGTGGCCGTGTGCGACGCGGGCACCGCGGGCGCGTCGACGTTCGCGGCGTTCCGCGAGCTTGTGGTGGAGCCGTCGCGCACCCGCGTGCTGTCGATGCTCAACGTGTCCGTGCTCGGCCTCATCGACTTCCGCTTCGGCGAGCTGCTGAACCCGCGCACGCTCGTGGCGGAGGACGCGGTGAAGACCGCCAAGGAGAACGCCGACGTCGTGCGGGGCTTCAAGATCCGGATGTCGACGGACGTGGTCGGCGAGGACCCCGACGGGGCGCTCGCTCTCCTCGACGCGGCGATCGCGGTGGGCGAGGA
This sequence comes from Acidimicrobiales bacterium, assembly GCA_030043315.1. GTDB lineage: Bacteria > Actinomycetota > Acidimicrobiia > Acidimicrobiales > RAAP-2 > JAJYVT01. Next base: position 1,578 of record JASHYA010000224.1, on the reverse strand, counting down.
GGCCGGGCTGCCCCTCATGGTCCACATCGGCGAGACGCCGATCTCGCTCGACCGCATCGTCGAGCGGCTCCGTCCGGGCGACATCGTCGCGCACTGCTACACGGGCAAGGAGGAGAACGTCCTCGACGGACGCGGCGCCGTCCGCCACAGCGTGCTCGAGGCGAGGAGCCGGGGCGTCCTGTTCGAGTCGGCGCACGGGAAGAGCAATTTCAGCTACGCCGTCGCTGGCCCGGCGATCGAGCAGGGGTTCCTTCCGGACGTGGTCTGCTCAGACACGAGCTACCGCAACTGGAACGGACCGGTCTTCGATCTCGTCACGTCGATGTCGAAGTTGGTCGCGCTCGGGATGACGTTCGACGAGGTGCTCTCGAGGACGACCGTCGCCCCCGCGCAGCTGCTCGGCCTCGCCGGCGACGGCTACGGGCGCCTCGAGGTCGGCGGTCCGGCTCACGTGACCGTGCTGCGCCAGCTCGAGGCACCCGAGGAGCTGCCCGACGCTGCGGGTGGGTCGCTCGCGGTGCGCAGGTTCGAGACCGAGCTCACCCTCGTCGCAGGCGAGCCGGTGCCGCCGGTGCCGTGGCGTGGCATCGTCAGCTCGCTCACGTGACGGGCGGACGCGGACCGAGGGGCGGACAGGACCGGGAAGAAGAGGCGGTCACCGTCCGCCGCCACGAGATCGAGCGGCAGCTGGCCGGCCTCGTCACGGCCGAGCTCGTGGACGAGCACCGTCGCTCGCCCGGCGGCCACCACTCTCCGGTCCTCGCCCACGTGCTGGCGTACCTCCGCCAGGCACCCACCGCGGGGAAGCTCGCCCTGGTCTCGCCGAGGGCCGCGCCGCTGCGCGTCCTCCGGCTCTCGGGGGTCCAAGGGGAGCCCCACGAGGACCTGGGCCCGGCGGCTTCCCCCGGCGGCGACGGCCGGAGCGAGGACGACGCCGCAGCCGAGGACGTGGCTGCCCACGACGTCTTTCTCCGCCGGCTGCGGGCGCTCGGCGGGAACCCGGTCGAGCGGCGATGACGCCGGCCGACGGCGTGAGCCCCGCGCCGGACGGGCCATACGTCGTCGGCTACCCCGACCGGCTGTCGGCGCGTCCGGGCGAGCAGCTCCGCGTGATGGCGAGCGCCGACTCGCCGCGGTCGATGGCCGCCGCGCTGGTGCGGCTCGGGACCGGACCGGCAACGAGAGGAGTGCGCGAGACCGAGGTCCGGTCGCTCGGCACGGTGGAGGTCGTTCCGCAGCGGACCCAGTGCGGCTCGTTCATGGTCGTGCCCGGCGCTGCACGGAGCTGGGATCCCGGACCCTTCGTGGCCTCGGTGCTCGTGAGCCCCTCGCGCCTCGGGCGCCGCCAGGTGCTCCTCGGTCAGGCGTGCCCGGGGGAGTCGTGGTCGCTGGAGCTCGCCGAGGACGGCCGGCCCCGGGCGGAGGTCACCGACGCGGGGAGGGTCCGTGCCGCGCTCGGCGACCACCCCCTCGTCGAGGGCGCGTGGTACGTGGTCGCTGGAGGCTTCGACCCGGCGTCCGGCGTGCACGTGTCGGCGCGGCCGCTCCCGTTCCGCGCGTCGTGGCGGTCAGCCGCAG
>JASHYA010000223.1 GCA_030043315.1 Acidimicrobiales bacterium | reverse complement strand
GGCGAAGGCTGCGGAGGAGACCGGGTTCGACGCCTTCTTCCGCTCGGACCACTACCTCGGGATCACAGCCGACGACACGAGCCTCGTGCCGACGGACTCCTGGACCACCATCGGCGGGCTGGCCCGCGAGACGAGCCGGGTGCGCCTGGGCACGCTCATGACGGCGGCCACGTTCCGCCACCCCGGTCAGCTCGCCGTCGTGGTGGCGACGGCCGACGCGATCAGCGGAGGACGCGTGGAGCTGGGGATCGGGACCGGGTGGTACGAGCGGGAGCACCGGTACTTCGGGATCCCCTTCCCTCCCACGGGCGAGCGGTTCGACCGGTTGGAAGAGGCGCTCGCGATCTTGACGGGGCTGTGGAGCACCCCGCCGGGCGAGCGGTTCGGCTTCGAGGGTCGTCACTGGCGGATCGACGGCTGCGCCAACTTCCCCCGCACCCCGGAGCGTCCCCGCCCGAGGATCATCGTGGGCGGGGTGGGGCCGAAGCGCACGCCCCGCCTCGCGGCGCGCTACGCCGACGAGTTCAACGCCGCACTCTCCCGCTCGGACTCGGGCGTGATCGAGAATTTCCAGAGAATCTGCGAGGAGGTGGGACGCGACCCCGCGACCGTCAGCATCTCGACGGTCGTTCCGGTCTCCTGCGGCACCTCCAAGGCGGAGGCAGAGGCGCGTCGGGACCGGCTGGGCGATGCCGGCCGCCGGCTGCTCGCCTCCGGCGTGGTCGGCACTCCGAGGGACGTCGTCGAGCGCGTCGAGGGCTCGCGCGCGCTCGGCGCAGAGGTCGTCTACTTCCACGTCTACGACGGTGAGGACCTCGACCACATCCGCCTCATCGGCGCGGAGGTCATCCCCGCGCTCGCCTGAGCCAGAGACGAAGACCGGGAAAGGAGATTCGATGGAGCAGTTCCTGGAGGGAAGGACCGCGCTGGTGACCGGCAGCGGGCCCAACATCGGCAGCGGCATCGCGCTGGCGCTCGCCTCCTACGGCGCGACCGTCGCCTGCAACGACGTCGACCTCGAGAACGCCAAGGCCTGCGTCGCCCGCCTCGAGCGAAACGGCCACCGGGGCATGGCCCTCCAGGGCGACGTCACGGTCGAGGAGGAGGTGGAGAGCAACGTCCAGACGGTGCTCGACGCCTACGGCAGGATCGACATCCTGGTGAACAACGCCGCCCTCCTCGGAGGCAAGGGCGTGCTCGACGAGACGGCCGAGGGGTTCTCGCGCGCGGTCCTCGTGAGCGGGCTCGGCACCTTCCTGTTCACCAAGCACGTGGCGAGGTCCATGTGCGAGCGTCAGATCCGCGGCTCGATCGTGTGCGTCTCGTCCTCGCACGGATGGAGCGCCTCACCCGGGGTGGTCGCCTACGCCTTCCACAAGGGCGGGATCAACAACTTCGTCCGCGCTGCGGCCATGGACCTCGCTCCCTACGGCATCAGGGTCAACAGCTACACCCCGACCGCGCCGAACCCCGACAACCCGGAACTGGTGGCCAAGGGCACGCCGCCGCTGCTCTCGGGCAGGGGCGGTGGCATCGGCGGCGGGGGAGGGGACGAGCCGTGGCGTCGGCCGACGCGCTACAGCGGTGAGCGCCCTCCCCTTGTCCCGATGGGCACCACCGGCACCCCGACCGACATCGGCCACTGCGTCGCCTGGATCTGCTCGGACTACGCCCGGCTCATCACCGGCTGCGACTTCGTCGTCGACGGAGGTGCTCGCGCCAAGAACTTCTCCTACATGCCGGCACCGGCGAGCGAGCTGCTGGGACCTCTCCCGATCGTGCCGCTGGAGTAGGTGACAGGGGGTGTCACGGAGCGACGGGAGGGGAAGGGCTCCTGACGAGAGGAGAAGGGGAGGAAGGGAGCGAGGACGTCCGATGAGCAACGACATGAAAATTCCCGACGAGTCCCACCCGATCGCGATCAGGCCCGGCGACGAGCGTGTGCTGATCGAGGTCGGTGGCCGGACCGTGGCCGACAGCTCAAAAGTCCTGGTCCTGCGAGAGGCGAGTTATCCACCTGTCCACTACGTGCCTCTCGACGACGTCGACCGCGCGCTCCTTCGCCGGTCCAGCACCACGAGCCACTGCCCGTACAAAGGGGACGCGTCCTACTACTCCATCGTCCTCCCCGACGGTCGAGAGGTGACCGACGCGGTCTGGACCTACGAGCACCCGTACCCGGCGGTCGCCGAGATCGCCGGGTACGTGGCCTTCTATCCGGATCGGGTCGAGATCACCTCGGAGAGCGCCGAGGGCCCTCGGGACTGACCGCCGGCGTATCGCGCGGCTCGGCCGTCCCCGGCACCGGTCCCGCGGAGACGCCGCGCTCGTGCTCGTGCGCAGGGCTCACGCGGCGACGACCTGCGAGTGTCGTGCGGCGCGTGGGTGGGCCCGGTTCCCGCGCCACGCGGCGAATGCCCGTCCGGTGAGGAAGAAGGCTGCTCCGAGCACGCCTACGAAGAACCCGATCGGCCATGTGGTCATGTACGACACGGCGATGGCGATCCACACGGTCGTGAGGGCAAGCGATACGGCCAGGACGACGGCGACGAATGGGTTCGTGGTGAACGAGCGTGCCGCGGCGGGGGGACCGATCATCAGGCTGAACATGAGAAGCGCCCCTACCACGGGCACGCTGAGGCTGGTCACCAGCGCGACGATCAAGAGGAACACCAGCTCGACCCGGTAGATGTGCACGCCGCGTGCCTCGGCCAGCTCCGGCATGACCGAGGTGAGAAGGAGGAGACGCCAAAAGGTTGCGACCGCCGCGACGGCCAGCAGGGCGAGCACGACCGTCGGTGCCAGCTCACTGCTCGAGACGCCCAGCACCTCGCCGAAGAGGAGCGAGTACGTCTCCGCGGCGTACTCCGTGCTGAAGCTCAAGAACAGCGCGCCCAGCGCCAGCATCAGCACGATGGCAAGTGCGGTCGCGACATCGCGCCGCCCGCGCTTCGAGAGAAGGGCGATGCCCAGCGCGCCGGCGACGGCGAAGACGAGGAGTCCGCCGATCGAGCTCGCCCCGACGAGGTTGGCTCCCGCCGCTCCCGCGAACGACGCGTTCGGGATGGCGTGAGCGGCGAACGAGGAGCCGCGCAGGACGACGAAGAAGCCGACGACCCCGGCCACGATCGCCACGATGGAGGCGACGATCCACGTGTTGATCATGAAGCCGGCGAACATCTCATTCCGATCCGGAAGCGCTGGCGGCTTCGATGCCGGTTGACAGCGTGTCGAGAGGGTGAGCTCTGACTACCGCGCCGTTCGACTTGTCAGCGGGGAGGTTCGTACGGCGAAGGCGGAAGGATCGGACCAGGTCGACCGCGAGATAGAAGACGAAGACGAGGGCCACGATGCAGAAGCTCACCGGCCACCCGTGATTGACGGGTGGCCAGTAGAAGCTGTCGTAGGCGAGCAAACAGCCCACCCAGGTCGCGGCTACGCCGATCGCGACGGCGGTGGCCGTTGCGGTGACGGGCCGTCTGGTCATCCTCAGCGCCGTCGCGGCGGGGCCGATGAGGAGCGCCGTGCTGAGAATGGCTCCGATGGTGATGGCCGAGAGTGCGACGGTGACCGCCATCGTGAGGATGAAGAGGCCGCCGATGACACGTACCGGCACTCCCCGTGCTGCGGCGACGTCGTCGCCAACCGAGCTCAGGAGGAGTGGCCGGTAGAGGACGAGGACAACCACGAGCGCTCCGGACGCGCAGGCGATGATGGCCGGGACGGTGGAGCTGCTGACGACGAACAGCGAGCCGAAGAGCACGGTGATGGCCGCGCCAGACGTGCTGTGAAACGTGGTGTCGAAGTAGAGGAAGAGCGCAGCCACTCCAAGGGCGGCGCCGAGCACGATACCGGTGGCGACGTCCCTGCCGCGTACCCGGCGGACGCCGATCGCCTCCATGCATCCGGCCGCTGCCAGGCCCATACCGAGGAATCCGAACAACGGGTTGATGCTGAGGAGGAACGCGCCTGAGCCGCCGGTGGCGCTGATGTCACCGAGGGCATGGCCGGCGAACGACTGACCCCGCAGCACCGTGAGCACCCCTACCACCGCCGAAATGGCAGCGACGACACCTCCGACGAGCAGCGCGACCTGGACGGTCTGGCTCTGGAAGAAGCCGGGCTCCACCACGTGCGACCAGAAGCCGCCCACCCTCAGACCGCCACGGTGTCGTCGACTGGGTTCGACAAGCGCCCGAGCTGCTCCATCAGTGCGGGATCCGCTCTCGGGCTCGGGCCGGCGACCACCAGGATCCGACCGTGGAGCCGGATGACGTCGACGTTGTGGCCGTAGAGTTGGCTCAGCACGTCGGTCGTGACCACCTCGTCGGTGGTCCCGCTGGCTACGTGGCCGTGGGCCACGTAGACGACGCGGTCCACGACCGGCAGCACCGGGTTGAGGTCGTGGGCGGAGATCAAGACGGCGACACCATGTTCCTTGGCAATCTCCGCAAGGAGCTCCACCACCTCCTGTTCGCTGCGCAGGTCCAGGTTCGCCAGGGGCTCGTCGAGCAGCAGCAGCTTCGGGCGACTGATCAGCGCATGGGCGATCATGACCCGTTGCTGCTCGCCGCCCGAAAGGCTGCCGACTCTCGCGTTGGCAAAAGGCATGGCGTCGACGGCGTGGAGCATCTCGTCGACCATCTCCCGACGGCGCCGAGACGGGAGCGACACACCGAGCTTGTGGCCGTCCAGTCCGAGGGCGACGAGGTCTCGGGATCGCAGCGGCATGTCCGGGTCGAGTGCGATCTTCTGGGGCACGTAGCCCACCGAGCGGTTGCGGCGAGGCCGCGGACCACCGACGATCAGCACTCTTCCGGAGCTCGGCGTCAGGAGACCCAAGATGACGCGAAAGATGGTGGTCTTTCCTGCTCCGTTCGAACCGATCAGCCCAACCAGCTCACCGGGACGGACCTCGAACTTGACGTCGTGCAGAATCTCCCGACCTGACAGCCAGACGCCGATGCCGTCGAGCTCGAGGATCGGCGTGCGGCTGTCGGCGGAAGTGCTCTCAGTGAGGTCAGCCACGGAGTCCTCCTTCCTCACAGTTTTGGCGATGACTTGCCGCTTGCCAGGGCGTTGTACACGGCGTCAGCCTCGGCGAGCATCCACGACTGATAGTGGTATCCGGGCGTGGGCATCGTCTCGTAGACACCGACCACGGGGATCCCTTCGTGTTGCGCCAGCTTGTAGAAGGCCTTGGTCACCGAGCTGGTGACCTGCTGGTTGTAGACGAATACCTTCACCTTCTTCCCCGTGAACAGGGCGTCCTGGATCGACACGTCCTGAGGTGAGGGGTCGGTTGTGTTCATGATGTCCGCCTGCAAGACCCAGGGGGTCATGTTGTCGATGCCCGACGCCTGCAGCATGTAGTCGGCGACAGGCTCGGTAGTGGCCACTGCGGCATCGGGGAACGTTGCCTTGATCTTCGCGATCTCCTGGTAATAGGGCGTCAGTGAGGCATCGAAGATCTGCACGTTCTGTTGGAAATATGCCGCATGGTCCGGTCGGAGGTCCGTGAGATCGCGTGCGATGGCCTTCGCCACGGCGGGCATGGTGGTCGGCTTGTACCACAGGTGGGGGTTCGGGGTGGAGTCCGGGAGGCCGAGCAGGTGTTGGACGTCGATCACCTTGCGGGAGGAGCTCGGTGACGCCGCTTCGATCTTTGTCATGAACGTGTCGTAACCGACGCCGTTCTGGATGACGAGCTGTGCGGCGCTCACCACCCGAGAGACGCTCGCGCTCGATTCGAACGTGTGAGGGTCGGTGTTCGGATTGCTCATGATCGACGTGACGCGCACGTACTGGCCGCCGATCTGAGAGATGACGTCGGCGTACTCGTTCTCGGCACCGACGGCCACGATCCTGCCGGAGCTTGCGCCGGGTGCCGCGCCTGCCGAGGACGTGGCGACAGCCATCACCCCGACGAGGGCGGCACTCCCCCCTGCTGCGACGGTTGCCACCAGGAGCCGTGACAACCGGCGGGACCCAAACACGACCACCACTCCCTTCGCGGACGACCGAGCCCTCGTGGCGCTGCCATTCTGAAGGAATGATAATCACTCTCATTATGGAAATCAAGCGGGGCGCCTGGTGACCCCGGACATCGGAGGTCCCTGCCGGCGCGCCCGGCGGATCCGCGCCCGGGTGAGGTCAGGATCTGGCGCGGCAACCTACGGCGGGGGACACGGACGCGCGCGCCCGGCGCTTCGATCCGCAGCTGGGACGGCGGTGTGCGCGGTCAGGTCGCCGTGCAGTCCGGGCAGAGCCCCAACAGCTCCACGCGGTGCTCGGTGACCTGGTAGCCCTGGGCGTCGCCCAGGGCGCGCACGGCCTCGCCCAGGGCGCGCTCGAGACGATCTGACGGTGCGACGTCCTCCACCTTGCCGCACGCGGCGCAGACCAGGTGGTGGTGGTGACCGGAGAACTCCTCGGCGAGCTCGAACAGCCCGTGGTCCTCGGGCCCGGCGATCCGGCGCACGACACCTGCCTCGATCAGCGCGGTGACGTTCCTGTAGGCGCTCGACTGGGGCAGCTCGGATGCAGCCTCGAGAATCTCCGGCATGGTGAGTGGCCGTGCCGAGGCTGCGAGGGTCTCGACCAGGACGCGCCGCAGTCGCGTGTAGCGCTGGTCCGACTCGGCCAGGCGTACGCGGATGGCGTCGTGGAGGGACGGCGAGAGGCCCACCCCGCAGGACCCTAGGTCGCGGACGGCGCGACGGGACGCGCCGTGCTCAGTGCTCGTCCCAGTGGTCCTCGTGGGCCGCGTGCCGGTGCCCGTCGTGGAGGTAGTCGGTGTGTTCCCGGTGAGGGGCAGCCTCATGGCCGCAGCTCGGTCCGTGCGCGTGCGTGTGGTCGTCGTGGACCGCGTGGACATCCGGCGAGCACTCGTCCCAATGGCCTGCATGGCCGTGATGGGCGTGGCCGTCGTGGAGGTAATCGGCGTGGTCGCCGTGCAGCACGGCGACGTGGCCGCACCCCTCGCCGTGGACGTGGTCGTGCACCGCATGCGTGTCGTGTGCGTCGGTCGTCATCGTGTCTCCTTCCTCTTCAACGTGATGTCGTTGCCTCGATGGGTCCAGTAGCCCGGGTCCTTTTCCTCGTCGACGCCGTCGTCTTCGAGCCCGGCTTCGTCGCCTCCGACCTCTTCGCTTGCGAGCTCTCCCCGGCCGGCGACCTCGGCTCGCTCCCGTGTGTCAACGCGT
>JASHYA010000222.1 GCA_030043315.1 Acidimicrobiales bacterium | reverse complement strand
ACGGCGACCAGCGAGGCAACCAGCGCATCATCACCCGCTTCGCCGTGGTGCCGACGGAGGACTTCTGGTACGGCCAGGCCTCACGGCATTGGAACCTGGATCGCCCTGAACCTCGCTGATCTCGCTCCTCAATCGCCGAGCGGTCGTCAGAGCCTCCCGATCGCTCAGCGAGACCGCTTACGCCCATGAGCGTCTTTGACGCTTCAACCGGTGAGCGTCGCAAGATCGTGAGATGCGGCGAACGGCAGTCAACCTTCGAGGAAGCAGTGGCGTACGGCTCGAGCTGGTTGTTCGCTATTGTCTTCCCGGCAACTCGTGCAAGAGAGGGAGCCTTCAAGTGGACGAGGAACGTCCGATCTCCTATGAGGCGATTTCCGTCGGTACGCCCGTTGTAACTTCGTCCGGAACTCAATTCGGAACGGTCCACCATGTGCTTCAGGTTCCCGAGCTCGATGTCTTCGACGGCTTGTCCGTCAAAACCCCTCGCGGTTTGCGATTCGTAGATCGCGACCAGATCAAAGAGATCACGACCGCTGCCATTCGTTGCTCACTGAGCGACGCGCAGGCCGAAGCCCTACCTGCACCCGGAGGCCCACCCGTCGAGGAGCTCGATCTGTCGCGTACAGAGGGGCCTTCACTTTCCGCTCGACTGAGTCGGCTCTTCGGCCGTCCGCATTGGCGGGAGATCGATCAGTGAACGAAGTAGCCATTCGCGAGGATTGTCGGTAAAGCCGCGATGCGAGCTGCACGCTAGCCCCGCCCACTCGAGGCTTCTCCGGTGGGTCGCTCGTGTCGGTGATCGGCTTGGGTGAGCGGCTCGTGCTCGCGAGGTCGCCTGGAGGCCTACACCAGGCTGCGAATTGGAAGAGCGACAGACGGAAGGGACGACGGAAGGAGCGCCGTGGTGGTGGGTTCGCAAAGTGCAACGGGCCCAGTGGCTGCCGCACGGGTACCCGTCACTCAACCGGTGGTCACGCCGCTGACGGAAAGCGCCGTCTTCCTCGTCTTGTCGATCGACGAAGGAGGTGAGCCGGTCGTCCACGACCTACTCGCCGATCTCTCCAGCTTGGTCCGAACCGCTGGCTTCCGTGTGCTCCACGGTGGTCTCACCGTCGTGGCCGGGATCGGGTCGACGGCCTGGGATCGGCTCTTCACAGGTCCGCGGCCGGCCGAACTGCACCCGTTCCGCCCCCTCGTTGGCGTCCGGCGGCAGGCCGTGGGCACGCCGGGCGACCTGCTGTTGCACATTCGGGCGGCCACCATGGATCTGTGCTGGGAGCTCGGCTCCTTGGTGGTCGATCGCCTTGCCGGGGCCGCCACGGTCGTCGACGAGGTCCACGGGTTCAAGTACTTTGACGAACGGGACCTGCTCGGCTTCGTCGACGGGACCGAGAACCCGACCGGACCCGCCGCCCTGGCCGCGGTCACGATCGGCCCTGAGGACCCTGCGTTCGTCGGCGGCAGCTATGTCATCGTCCAGAAATACCAGCACGATTTGGCCGCTTGGAACGGCCTCACGGTGGAAGAGCAGGAGAAGGTGGTCGGGCGCACCAAGCTCTCGAACGTTGAGCTGCCGGACGACCTCAAGCCGGCCAATTCGCACGTGGCGCTGACGACCATCGTGGACCCGGACGGAACCGAGCGCCAGATCCTGCGCGACAACATGCCGTTCGGGTCGTTTCGAACTGGCGAGGCCGGCACGTACTTCATCGGGTACTCCTCCAGCCCGTCAGTCACCGAACTGATGCTTCAGCGCATGTTCCTTGGGGACCCACCGGGAAACTACGACCGGATCCTCGACTTCTCCACCCCGGTCACCGGCACGCTGTTCTTCGTGCCGACGGCAGACTTCCTTGATGATCCTCCTCCGCTGCCAGCGGTGAGCCGGGCATCGGAAGCCACCGGGAGTCGCACATCGGCGGCGACGGTGACGGTGACCGATCCGAGTGGCTCCTCTCCCCAAGAAGGGTCCCTCGGCATCGGAGGGCATCGGCACACACCGTAGCGGTCTTCCTCGCTCGGCGTCAGTAGTCGGCCGGTCGCACGCGTCGCACCCCGCTCATCACGTGATCCAAGTAGACGGACCTCGACCTCGTGGCTTGTCATCAGATCATGTCGATGGGTCGATCAGGCGGTCGACGAGGTCGGCTCATCGGTCATCGAGGCCCAGTGACGCGGAAGTCGTCGAGTGGCGCCGCTCCAGGGCAACGAACGCAGGCACGACGCCGGTGAAGGCGACGGCGGCGATGATCCACCACGCCCGCTGGAAGCTCCCCAGCTCGTCAGCGGCGTGGCCGGTCCCCGTGCCGACGACCGCGACGAGCAGTGCCACTCCGAGGGCGAGGCCCGCCTGACGGATCATGTTGACCACGGCCGAACCCGTGGCGAACGAGGACGGAGGTAGGGACGAGGTTGCCGCGCCCATCATGGTGGGCAGCACCAAACCCGTTCCTACTCCCCCCAGGATCATCCCGGCCAGGACTCCGGAGACGTAGTCCGGATGCGTCGTGACCGCCACAGCCCACCAGGCACGTCCCACCGCGAATGCCACGCTCCCGAGGATGATCACCGCACCAGCCCCGAAGCGTCGAATGAGTCGGCCAGCCACGAGGAAGGACATGAGAGGGACCATGAGCGGGCCCGGCGCGATGCCGAGGCCGGTTCGCAAGGCCGACCAGCCCCAAGCGTCCTGCATCCACAGCACGATGGAGAGGAGCATCCCTCCAAATGCTGCGGAGAACACGAACGCGAGGACTGACGCACCACTGAAGTTCCGCGATCTGAAGAGCTCGGGACGAACCAGCGGATTGGTGCTGTGACGACAACGCACGACGAAGGAGGCCAGGAGAACTGCGGCCACACCCATGACCCCCGCCACCCCCAGCGAGCTCCACCCCCAGTCAGGTCCCTGAACGAGCCCGAAAGACAAGAGCCCAACG
>JASHYA010000221.1 GCA_030043315.1 Acidimicrobiales bacterium | reverse complement strand
GAGCTGCACCACCTCGGCGCGCGCCTCTGGCGCACGGCCATGCGCCGCGTGCTCGGGCACCTCGTCGACGAAGGCGAGTGGAGCGCGCACGACGCCATGCGCGTCGCCTCGATGATCGGCGTCGACAACGCCGTGGCCCTCTACGAGCTGTAACGACTCCGTTCGCGGCGGCTCGGCGACGACGACAACCCGCGAAGGCGATCAAGCCGTTTGGCGCGTTGCGCCAGGCACAGGACGATGGGCTACTGGGACGGAACTTGCCAGGGGTTGATCAGCCCGATGCCGGTGGCGTCGAAGTCAGCAGTGTTGCGGGTAGCCAAACTCGCTTCCCGAGACGCGCAGATCGCGGCGATCTGCGCGTCGGCGGTGGCTATGGGCCGTCCCGATGCGTCCCGAATGGCGGCGATCGCCCTATACCGACGGGCAGCGCGAGCGTCGAAAGGCACGATCACCTCGTCGAAGTCGGCGAACACCCTGGCCGCGGCCGCCGTCAACTGGTCCCGACGACGGCCGTCGGGAAGCCGAGCTATGCCGTACTCGACCTCGGCCAGCGTGATCGCCGTCGTATGCAACCGACCCGCCGTGGCGGTCCACGCGAGCACTTGCGGGTCGGGTTCGCCGCGCATCATTTCGGAGATCACGTTGGTGTCGATGATGATCACGGCAGCTTCGGAAGGTCAGCCGCTCGTGGCATGTCCTGTCGAGGTGGGAGCTCCAGATCGACCCCGCCGATGGCACCGAAGCGCTCCCGGACCGCTAGAGCGAGGTTGAACTGACCGTCTTCTCTCGCACCGACCGCATCGGTGAGGATCGCCCGGACCTCAGCTTCCATCGACCGTCCATGGCGAGCAGCCCGCACCTTCAGCCGCCTGGCCACGTCCTCGTCAAGGTCACGCACACTGATCGCCGCCATCGCGGGTCACCTCCTGCTAGCAATGATAGCAGAGGCGTCTGCTCGAGGCGCCGGTCCACGACCCGACGGACAGACTTCTCGGCGTCCACGCCCACGTCGAACATTCAGGTACGCGTAGACGCTTTGCCCGCTCACCACCTCCCCGTGCCCGTGCGCCCGTGAATCGGTCGATCGGGTCAATCGGCTCGACGACGTCGACCACCTCGTCGAGGGGAACGGCTGTCACCGCGCCGTAACGGTCGTCGATGCCCAAGTCCAGCCTCAGATCGTCGCCGCCAGGCGCAGAACTCGACACCACCTTGCGCGTACTCCGGCGCGTGTCCGCGGGCGCGGATAGTGACGCCCCCCGTTGCCGTTACGAGCTTCTCTTCGTGTGGAGGGCCTCTCGATCAGCGTCGAACGTCAAGGTCGACGGGTCAAGGTACTGCACGACGTGAGCTTCGACATGCCCGCAGGCGGATCGTTTGCCATCGTCGGGAAGTCGGGGTCCGAAAAAGGCCTCGCCCTACGGGCGCATGTGGCGCTCCTCCCCGCTTACCGAACGGATCGGCCAAATCTCTGCGAACAACCCTCTTCACCTCTACAGGTCATCCGGGCTTGGTGGCTGAACAACTTCACATGTGTGCAACCACTCCTCATCCTTCTCATTCTTCTCATTCGTCGGCAGGCCCCGCGTCGACACCCTCTTCGGCTTCGAAGCGTCGGGTGAGCTCGATCAGCTCGTCTCGATAGCGGTGATCCGCGGTCTCCGACTCTGCGCTGACACGGGCGCCGTTTTCCCACCATTGCATGAGGCCACGTCCCATCTCCTGGCCGGCGCGCGTGTGGACACAGAGCGCATAATCGGGAACGCTCACTACCGAATCTCCCGCCTCGACCAGGTTGGCAACCAGCTCAGAATGCTCAGAACTGGTCCGATCCTTCTTGGCATTGGCGAGAAGCCTTACCGCGTGGATCGCCATCATCGTTCGCTCGCCGCCGGTGGCGACGCGATAGTTGTCGTGCAGGCAGTTGACCAACAATGGTGACAGCGGCTCGCCCATGCCGACATCCTCCACGGCGATGACCTTCAGCCGGTACCACATATGCTCCCCGGCGTCCTCAGAGGTCGACAGCATCTCATAGGCGGCCAGTACGGCGTTGTCGACGTTGCCTCGCCGTATCTCCTTCTGCAGGACTGACACCAGCTGATCCAACGGAATGCCGCGAGGCGAGGTCACCATCGTCCATGGATCCTCTTCGTGCGGCGGTGGTCCCATCCGACGTTCAGCCATTCGACACTTCCTTTCGTTTCATGCTTCAGGCGCGTCCGCAACAGAGACAAAGAGGGCCGTCAATCGAAATCCGAAGCAATGGCATTCTCGGCCAACAGGCTATCGGCACGGCTGGAAGAGCGAGAACACCTCGGATCGGGGAATTCAGATCCCGCGACCTGCCGTGATCCTACAGTGCCGCGCTAGCCTTCAACTGCTTCGAAGAAGCCGGCTTGAGTCTTCACGAGGGGGTGGTGGATGACCACTTACACGGTACCAAGTGACGCAGACGATCGGCCGATCGCCATCGACGGAGCTGGCACCATCGGAAGGAAGATCGCGACGGCTTACGTCGCGGGAGGAAGCGATGTCCGAATCTTCGATCTCTCCGAGGCCCAACGCGCAGCAGCACGCGACTACGTACACGAACACGTCGGGCACTTCAGCGCGACGCTCAGCCCCGACCGATCGCAGACCGGTCGAGTCACGGTCTGCGATGACCTGGACGAGGCTGTGCGTGGCGCCTGGATGGTCGTCGAGGCGGTTTCCGAGAAGATCGAGCTAAAGCAGGCAACGTTCGCGCTTCTCGACGAACTGGCGGAGGCCGATGCGATCCTGGCAAGCAACTCTTCGTCGATACCGACCAGCCAGATGGTCGACAAGGTAAAACGTCCCCAACGGGTTCTGAACACGCATTACTACATGCTCCCGGACATGTCTGCGGTCGAGCTGATGTCCTGCGGGATGACCGATGAAGGCGTGATACACGGCCTCATGCAGAAGATCCCCCGGTACGGCCTCGTGCCGTTCCGCGTGCGAAGGGAAAGCGACGGGTTCATCTTCAACCGAATCTGGGCAGCGATCAAACGTGAATGTCTGATGGTGGTCCAAGAGGGGGTCGCGACGCCCGAAGACGTGGACGCCATGTGGAAGATCTTCACCGCTCCCGGCATCCCCCCGTTCCGGTTCATGGACCAGGTCGGCCTTGACGTGGTGCTGGACATCGAGGAGCACTACGCATCGCTGCGCCCCGGGTTGCCGGAAGCTCCGCGTCAGCTGCTGAGGAGGCTCGTCGACGAAGGACGGCTCGGAGCGAAGAGCGGCCGCGGCTTCTACAGCGACCCGCCTGTCGCCTGATCGGCCTGAAGGCGCGGCGACCTGGGCACCGCCTCACGCGGTGGGCCATGCGCCTCCGATCAGCGAGCGATCTCGTACACCGATAACACCGTTGCCAAGAGGCGGTAGTAACCAGACAGGACGACGAGTTCGAATACGGCACCTCAGCCGAGTTTCGCCTCGATCAGATCGAGCGATAGAGGATCTGGTCTGCCGATTTCAGCCAGTGACCTGCTCACTGTCGCCACCGCTGCAAGCAGGGGATCCGACAGCTCGGGCCTTCGGTTACCGCGTGGATCACCTCGGAGGTGAGGCCGACTGCCTGCGCAAGAGGCACGTGGTGCTCGAACTCGTACGCGACCCGCAGGTGGAAGCGGTTGCGAGGATCGCGAGCTCCCTGACTTGCCCAGGGATACGTCGGCCATACCGGATGGCTACTCCCAGCGCTTGTAGCGGATCCCCGACTTCGGGGACGAGAAGCATGGGCCCGAAGGGTCCAGAAAGCGCCCACGCCCCAGGTGCGCCTGCACCGAGCGTGAGAAACCCGGACCAGGGGCCGAGATGAGCTTCTCCACAAGACGCCGTTGTCCCGGGTTCAGGTCCTCGACGGGACAATGTATAGAGCGACATATCTCCTTCTCGATCGACAGGATCGGAGAACGTCAGGCGCCGAAGCCCAGACGCGACGGTACCGCCGTCTCGAGCTCCTCCGGGGTGGCGAGACCATCGATGACTCCCCGTCGCGTCACGCAGAACGCGCCCGCCCGACATCCCGCGTCGATCGCCTCGTCCATCGACGTTCCCTGGGCGAGCGCCGTGACAAGCCCGGCGGTGAAGGCGTCTCCGGCACCGGTCGTGTCGAGCGCTTCGACCGGGTAGGCGGAAAACGACTCGAGGCCGTCCGTCGACGCCCGGAGCACCCCCTTCGGACCCAGGGTGGCGACCACGGTCCCGACACCGCAGTCGAGCAGGGCGAGGGCCTGGGTTTCGATAGATCCCTTTTCGATGCCCAGGTGGCGCGCAAGCGATGCCAGCTCGACTTCATTGGGCGTCAACACGTCGAAGAGGCGGAGGTCCCCACGATCGATCGGCCGGAAAGGAGCGGGGTTGAGCACGACGCCTATTCCTCGCTTGTGCGCCCAGTCCGCGAGTCCGAGAGCCAGTTCCAGGGAGCACTCCAGCTGGCACACGATGTAGCTGCACTCCTCGAGCTCGTCGCCGAGCGCCCGGATGACGTCGCTGCTCGTCAGCTCGAGGTTGGCACCCGGTACGACGCTGATGGCGTTGTTGCCCGACGTGTCGACCAGGATCACTGCCACCCCCGTCGGGCCGGACCCCGCCATGATGCCGTGAGGTGGAAGTCCCTCGGAGAGCAGGGTCGCCCGTGCCTGGTTCCCGAAGGTGTCGTCGCCGATCTTCGTCGCGAACGCGACGTCGACGCCGAGCCGTGCGATCCCGATCGCCTGATTGGCACCCTTGCCCCCGGGCCCTACCTCGAAGCGACGACCGAGAACCGTCTCGCCGGCCACCGGGAGACGATCCCCGTAGACGGTGAGACCGGCGTTGTACGAACCGGCAACCACGACCGATGCCGTGCGACGTGACCTGTTCACGGATTGCCCGTCTCACGTGGCTTCTTAGGGACGCGGGGTTGCCTACGGCAGCCGGTCGAGTGCGTCGTCCGAGTTACGCCTCGGCACCTGATGAGGTGACCCACCTCAGGCCACAACGGGAATCGAACCGAGGAGCTCGCCGGTCGTCCCGTCGGCGATCCCGAGATCCGTGACGTGCGGTCCGGGAAGGCACGGCAGCGTCGCCGTCATGACTTGGAAGAGCGGCTGGCTCAAGAGCGACGACTGCATACCGATGTCGAGCGCGGCCTGCTCCACGCGGTCTTGGGAAGCTGCCACCGCACGTGGCTCATCCGCCGAAAGAAGACCGGCGATCGGCAGCTGGATCGACGCGAGCACCCGTCCGCCGGCAGCGACGGCGACACCCCCGCCGGCGACGATCACCGCGTTCGCCGCCGCAGCCATGTCCTCGGGCTCCCGCCCGAAAACGACAAGGTTGTGCGAGTCGTGGGAGACCGTGGTCGCGACCGCTCCGCGCCACCTCCCCCAACCACTCAAGACCCCTACACCCGGCGCCATCGAGCGGCGTCCGTGACGGTGGACGACTGCCTGGTAGATGCAGTCCTCGGGGAGCTCCGGACGCCCCCGGAGACAGCGGACGATCCTGTTCTCCCAGTTCGTGGTCACGACCCCGTGGACCACCCGCACCTCCGCAGAGCCCGACGGGGCATCCACGGTGAAGGTGAAGTCACCGGATGACATCGGCGACAGGTGAACCGTCCCAAGCGGCGCTGCGCTCGGGGCTTCTGCAACAGGCACGACGATCTCGCCGTCGACCGCGACCTCGACCCCCCTCGAGAACACACGATGGACAGCGAGCGACTCGAGGTCGGAGAGCACGAGCACGTTCGCGAGACGGCCCGGCGACACGAGACCGAGGTCGCTCCGACCGAGCCGGTAGGCGGCGTTGTAGGTGGCCATCCGCACCGCGACACTTGCGTCGATGCCGGCGTCGACCAGACGGCGCAGGAGATGGTCGACACCGCCGTGCCGCAGGAGCGTCGACGCGAAGAGGTCGTCGGTCGCTGCGACAACATGGACCGGCAGCTGCGGGAAGTCGCGCAGCGCAGAAACCACGTCAGGAATGAGGAACTCGAAGGCGCCGCGTAGCTCCACGGTCATGCCCGCCTGAACTCTGGCGAGGAAGTCGCCATTCATCATGAGCTCGTGATCGGAGGTGATGCCCGCTGCCGCATACGCCTGCAGTTCCGCTCCGCTCAGTCCTGCGGCGTGACCGTTGACCATCTTGTTGCTGGCGATCCCCGCATCGACGATCCCTCCCATCCGCTCGTCGAGCGCGAGGACCCCCCGCATATCCATGACCTCCGCGAGACCCACCACCTCTGGCCACGACAGCATCTCGGCGATCTCCGCGGGTCCGAGGTCGGCACCGGACAGCTCGCGCCCCGGAACCGGCGGCACACACGAGGGGG
>JASHYA010000220.1 GCA_030043315.1 Acidimicrobiales bacterium | reverse complement strand
ACCGGAGTGCTCGATCCCTCCGCGATCGCCCGTACCGTCGCCGTCCTCGACGAGTACCGCGCGGTGCTCGACCGTCACGGGGTCCGGGCCGTGCGCATGGCGGCGACGTCCGCGGTGCGCGACGCCTCCAACGGCGGCGAGTTCCTGGCCGCCGCCCACCGGGCCGTCGGAGTTGCTGCCGAGCTCCTGAGCGGGGAGGAGGAGGGGCGTCTCGCTTTCGCCGGCGCCACCATGGACCTTCCCCCGAGCGAGGAGGTCCGGGTCGTGGTGGACATCGGCGGCGGCTCGACCGAGCTCGTCGCCGGCTCCGGCACCGGCGACGGCGCCGGCTCCGGCACCGGCGACGGCGCCCCCACCGGCGCAGGTCCGGCCGTCGTCTCGCTCGACCTCGGGTGCGTCAGGTTGACCGAGCGGTTCTTCCACCACGATCCCCCGCTTCCAGAGGAGCAGGCGGGGTGCGACGACTTCGTCGCCGAAGAGCTCGACCGCGCGGCACGCGCGGTTCCCGCCTTGGAGGGCGGCGGTGCGGACGACGGTGGGTCGGGCCGGCAGCTGATCGGCCTCGCGGGAACCGTCTCGACGCTGTCGATGCTCGATCAAGGACTCGGTGAGTACGACTGGGGCCGGGTCCATCACGCGGTGCTCGAGGTCGCCGCGGTCGAGCGGTGGTGCGAGATCCTTGCGGCAGAGCCCTCGGCGGCGCGCGCACGCCGTCCCGGGATGGTGGAGGGGAGAGAGGACGTCATCGCCGCGGGCGCGCGGGTGCTCTACGGGGTCATGCGCCGGTTCCGGTTCGACCGCTGTCTCGTGTCGGAGACGGACATCCTCGACGGCCTCGTGGCGAGTATCAGCGGGGCTCCCGGCTCAGCGCGCTGACAGGGGCGCCGGCTCGGGCACCGGTGGTCCCGGTGTCGACACGGGCTCGGCCACCTCGGCGCCTTGTTGGTGGCGATCACGCCGGCGGCGACGCGTGAGTCGCAGCGCCAGCACCCATCCCGCCACGATGGCGGCGAGTCCCACGAGGAAGGCCGCCAACCCCGCTTCTTCGTGACGCGGCGCGTACGAGAACGTGACGACACTGCGGCCGGCGGGCAGGGACACTTCTTGGAAGAGCCCGTCGCGCGTCCCGACGGTCTCGTGGTGGCCCCCGACGGTCGCCGACCAACCCTTCATCGAGAGCTCCCGTCGCACGAGGACGGCGGGAGCGCGGCAGTCGGCCACCACCTTGTCGATGCTCCGGTGCGTGAGCGTGCAGGAGGTCGACGTCGACGAGTGGGACGGGGCCGCACTCGACACCACCGAGTAGTACGGCGCGGGGTGGGGAGTCAGGTAGACCTCGGCGACGGCGTCGGCGTAGACGAGCTTCAACCCGAGTGCCTTGACTGTCGCTGTCGGGATCTCACCGGGTCTCGCCACGATCTCCCGGACGTCGACCCGCTCGTACGAGGTGAAGTTCTTGACGAGCTCCTGGAGCGGGGTGAGGCCCGTCGCGCTCTTCTCCGAGTCGCCGATGAAGACGTTCGGCAGGACGTTTGTGTCGAGGTGGCCCGTGATGTAGGACGCGAACGCCTTCGGCAGGGGGAGGTCGTTGACGTCCAGCTCCCCGATGCCGAAGTAGCTTCCGAAGTTGGGCGTGAACGGCCCGAGCGTGTAGAAGCGACCGAGCCCGGTGTGCTTCCGAAGGACGTCGACCAGGTGCATGTCCACGCTCGCGCTGCGGGGCGCGGAGAACTCGGGACCGACGAACATCACGAGCGCGTCGACCACGAGGATTCCCACGATCAGGCCGGTGCGCAGACGGTCGCGGAACACGACGGCCGCGACCGCGACGAGCGCCATGATGCCGAACCCCCAGGCCATGGACGCAATTGCGAAGTGATTGGCTCCGGTCGAGCTCAGCTCGTCGATGAGCCCACGACCGACATCGAGCAGGGCGAGCGCGATGGCGACGGCCGCTGCCAGGGCCGCAAGCACGAACCACCTCGGCACGTCCTTGCGCCGGAGGTCGTCGATGGCGAGGGCGGCGAGCGCCACCGACGCGAGCGCCACCGATGGCGGGAGGTAACGGTACGCGGCGACCTGGCTCATTATCGGCAGGAGGTCGAAGAGCCGGTGGAAGGGGGCGATGTTGTAGATGCGCCCCAGCGCGAGGACGATCCACGCGACGAGCGCGATCCGCAGGGACCGCAGACGGCGCGAGTACAGGGCGACGAGGTCGAGGAGGAGGAGCGAGGTCGTGAGGTAGCCGCCGACGTTGCTCCAGAAGTCGCGCAGCTGTCCGGTCGGGTCGTTCGCGATGTAGCCGAAGATCGGTCCGAAGACGTAGGGGAAGAACAACGCGGCGGAGGCGGGCCGGGGCAGCGCGACGGCATCGAACCCCGTACCGTGCCGCCCGAGGAACGCGGACGGCAGGTAGTCGACGAACGCGATCAGGAGGGGCGCGGCGAGGGCCGCGCCGACGACGGCGCCCATGGCGAGTTTGCGGAGGTAGGCGAGGATCTGCGCGCGGTTCAGCCCCACGCAGCGGACGAGGATCCAGACGGCGGCGAAGACGGTGTCGAGGTAGGCGACCTCGGGGAAGCCGGCGTACACCGAGAGGGCGAGGGCCACGGCGACGAGCGCCCAACGCCCGGGCCGCCGCTCGACCGCGGCGGCGCGTGCCTGCTCGGCTGCGAAGAGGAGGAGCGGGAGGAGCGCGATCGGGTTGACTGCCGCGTGGCGGAACCACGAGAAGGTGCCGTCCAGCGCGAACGCGCACCCTGCGCCCGCGGCGATCCAGCGCGAGATGTCGAGGCGCACGAGGAGCGCGTACGTGGCCAGGCCGCTCGCGGCCTCGAGCAGCATGTGGAACGGCAGCTGACCGCCGAAGGCGGCGACGAAGATGCTCGGGGGGAAGAACGCGGCCGCCTGCATCTCGCCGGCGAGAGGTGCCCCGAGGCCCTCGTAGGGGTTCCACCACGGGAGCCGTCCGTGGAGGAGGTCGAGCATGGCGAGGTGGCCGAGGGACTGGGCCGTCGTGCCGCTGTTCGGGTCGATGGTCGACTGACCTGCGACGACCCCTCCGGTGTGGACGATGGCGATGCCGCTCGTCCAATAGAGCGGGTTCGGGTCGAAGATGCCGAGGAGGAAGAGGAGGTTCGCCAGGACGACCACGGCGACGATGAGCGAGACCGGCGCGAACCACGGTGCCGACGTCACGCTCCGGAGCAGGCCCGCCGCCCGGGAGGCCAGCGTGGACTGGGTCCCCCCCACCTCGAGCGCCTGCACGGCCGATGACCCTAGGCGAGTCTGCGCCGAGGAGGTCGGCATCGTGGGCCGCCACGGACGATAACCTCCGGCCATGGTCCGTCATGTGTCGAGTGAGGACGCCGCGCCCGCGTCCGGGTCCGGATCGTCTGCCGAAGCGGACTACGACGAGGCGTACTTCCACTCCCATTGCGGACCGTGGCCGTACCGGAAGGGCGAGGCCCGCTGGGAGGGGTTCTTCGCGGGGGTCGCCGACACCATCGTCCGGAGCTTCTCGCCCAAGACCGTGTTCGACGCGGGTTGCGGAGTCGGCTTCCTCGTGGAAGCGTTGTGGGACCGAGGCGTCGAAGCCCACGGCCGCGACATCTCGGCCTACGCGATCGCCCAGGTCCGGCCCGACGCCCGCGGGTCGTGCCGCGTCGGCTCGGTGACCGAGCCGATCGAAGGGACCTACGACCTCGTCGTGTGCATCGAGGTCCTCGAGCACCTCGACGCCGACGAGGCCGACCGTGCCATCGAGCAGCTGACGGCCGCCTCGGACCGGATCCTCTTCTCGTCCACCCCGAGCCACTTCGGGGAGCCCACGCACCAGACCGTCCGCCCGGCCATCTACTGGCTGCGGCGGTTCGCGCGACTCGGCTTCAAGCCGGCGCTCGGCTATGACGCGACGTACGTGAGCCCACAGGCGATGCTCTTCGAGCGCGCCGGCGCGCCGATCCCCGACGACGTGCTCGTCGGCGCGGCAGAGCTGGTCGCGCTGCGCATGCGGGCCGCGCGGTCGCGCATCAGGACAGGGCCGCGCGCGCTCGGGTGGAGCGCCGGTGTCGCCGTGGAGCGCGAGCTCGAACGCCGCTTCAGCGCCCTCGCCCGGGAGCTCGAGGACCAGCGGCGCGAGACCGCGATGGTCCGCGCGGAGATCCAAGCCCTCGAGGCGACCAAGAGCATGCGCTACTCCCGGCTTGCACGCCGCGTCTACGGGAAGATGCGCACCCGTTCGCCGGAACGAGAGGCACCGAGCGAGCCCCCGCCGGTGACGCCCGATCCGCTGTACGACCTGTGGATCTCGCAGTTCGACACGATCGACGCCGACCGGCGCCGGTCGCTCGAGAGCCGGCTCGCCCGGCTGCCCTCGCGACCGCTCGTCTCGGTCGTCATGCCCGTCTACGACACCCCTGAGCGCTACCTGCGCGCGGCGATCGACTCGGTGCTCGGCCAGATGTACGACAACTGGGAGCTCTGCGCCGTCGACGACTGCTCGACCGCAGCCTGGGTGCCGAAGATCCTGGAGGAGTACGCCGCGCGCGACGGACGGATCCGAGTGGTGCGGCGCGAGGTCAACGGGCACATCTCGGCGGCGTCCAACACCGCGCTCAAGATGGCCCGGGGCGAGTGGGTCGTCCTCCTCGACCACGACGACGCGTTGAGCGCGTACGCCCTCGCGCTCGGCGTTCTCGCGCTCGCCGACCGGCCGCATGCGGGGCTTCTCTACAGCGACGAGGACAAGATGGACGACGAGGGCCGGCGCTCGGTCCCCTTCTTCAAGCCGGACTTCGATCCTCTGCTGCTCCTCGCCCAGAACTACGTCTGCCACATGACGATGGCGAGGACCGACCTCGTGCGGGAGGTGGGCGGCTTCCGAGAAGGGCTCGAGGGCAGCCAGGACTGGGACCTCGTCCTCCGCGTGAGCGAACGACTCGTCAACGACCAGATCGTCCATCTGCCCTACGTCCTCTACCACTGGCGCATCCACGCCGCCTCGACCGCGTCGGCGCGGGCGGCCAAGCCGTACGCCACCCACGCGGGTGCCAGAGCCGTGACGGACCACCTGGAGCGCGTGGGCGGGGACGGCGAGGTGAGCGTGAACGAGTCGACGGGGATCGTGCGCGTGAAGTGGAACCTTCCTGCCCGGCCCCCGAAGGTCAGCATCATCATCCCCACGCGAGACGGCGAGTACCTGAACCGGTGCCTGACGAGCCTCTACGCGACCACGGACTACCCCGATTTCGAGGTCGTGATCGTTGACAACGGCAGCACGTCGGGGGCGACGAAACAGATCTTCGAGCACTATGGCTGCATCGCGAAGGTGATCCACGACGACCGGCCGTTCAACTTCGCCGCGCTGAACAACGGCGCGGTCACCCGGTCCACCGGTGAGGTTCTCTGCTTCCTGAACGACGACTGTGAGCTCGTTGCGCGCGACTGGCTCAGAGAGCTCGTCTCCCAGCTCCTCCAAGAGGGCGTCGGGACGGTCGGGGCGAAGCTCCTGTACCCCGATGCGCGCATCCAGCACGCCGGCGTGGTGCTCGGCATGGGGGGCGTCGCCGGCCACCCCGAACGGCTCGCGGACCGGCTCGCCTACGGCCACTTCGGCTGGTTGCAGACCGCTCGCTCCCTCTCGGCGGTGACCGCCGCGTGCATGGCGGTCCGCCGCGACGTCTTCGAGTCGCTCGGCGGCTTCGACGAAGTGCACCTCGGCGTCGCCTTCAACGACGTGGACTTCTGCATCCGGGTCCGTGAGGCCGGGTGGCGCGTGGTCTGGGCGCCGAACGCCGTGGTCATGCACCGCGAATCCGTGAGCCGCGGCCACGACCCCGACGTGCGGCCACAGGAGTTCGGCGAGGAGGTCGCCTACATGGAGCGGCGTTGGGCGCACGTGCTGCGCGCGGACCCGGCCTACAACCCGAACCTCACGCTCGAGAGCTCGGACTTCTCGCTCGCGTTCCCCCCGCGCGCGCTGTGGTGGGTCGACTGACCTCGGGTCCGGCCGCGGTTCCCGTTCAGGCCGTATCGCCGTCGGCCGGCGCGGGGAGACCGAGCGCCCCGGCGAGCCTGGCGACCAGCCCGTGCGGGTCGCCGTACCAACGGTCCGCCACCTCGCGGCCCCTGGACGCGAGCGCCGCCCGGACGCCGGGGTCGCCGAGCGTGTCGAGGCAGGACAGGAGGTCCGCGGTCGAGGAGAAGCGCATCCCGCCGGCGGCCTGCGCGAGCCCGTCCGCCGCGGAACGGGCGGGCACCACGACGGGCACGCCGTAGCGGAGCGATTCGACGCACTCCCTGGCGAACAGGTCGCCGGGCAGCAGGTCGACGACCCCCCACGCCCGGGCCACAAGGATCCAGAGGTCCATGCGCGTGTGCACGTCGAACTGCGCGACGCACGAGCGGGAGCGCCAGACCCGTGCCGTGCCTCCCTCGAGCACGACGATGTACCGGCGGGGAAAGCGCGCGAGCAGCCAGCGGGCGCGATCGGAGGGCGACGGTGTGGTCGGCACACCGGGACGGTCTCCCAGCACGAGCAGGTACTCGGGGACCGTCCCGAGGCCGTAGTGCCTGCGGCCGCTCGCACCGGGGTGCACCCGTGCGTACAGCCCCACGTGGTGCACTACCGGCCCCTCCCCTGTGGGTTCTCCGACGTCGTGGAGGCCGACGTCGAGCACCCCGTCCACCGGGATCCGAGCCGGGCCGACCGAGAGCACCGGCGCTCCTGCGGCCAGGGACCCGACGGCGGCCGCCAGCTCGGCGTCGTCGTCCCCCGCTTCGACGAGCACCGCCCGGTAGGGCGCTCGCGGGACTCGCGCGACTGGTGGGTCCGGTGGGACCCGCCCACCTCCGATCGGGGTGACGTCGAATGCCCCGTCTGCGAACGGCTGGCCGTCGCCCGGCACGAAGACATCCACCGTGACGAGCCTGGACAGGGCGCCGGCGACGCTCCTCGTCGCCACGGCGACCTCACTCTCCGGAGCCCGGAGCCACGAAGGGCAGTACAGCGCGACGCCCGACCCGTTCACTCCGGTGCCGTCCTGCGGGCCACCGGTGTCGCCGGCCTCGTCAAGGCCCGTCGTGCGTCCGGTCGTCAAGCGTGTCGAGCGTGCCGAGCGCCGCCTGGACTCGGACCAGGTCCTCGCTCAACCGGTCCAGGACCTCTTGGACGAGCACCTCGAGATTGCCCACGCGCGCCGTGACGTCGTCGAGACGCGCGGCAACGGCGTCGACTGCACGGATGAGGTCGCCGATGAGCGCGCGGTCGGGTGCAGAGTCCGCGCGTGCCGCGGCGACGACGCGCGCGCGCACCATTGCGCGGACACCCCCACCGGTCCCGCCGCCAGCACCGCCGCCGGTCGACGCGGCGTCACCCACGCCCTGCGGGGAGCCTTGGGCTGCACCGGCGAGCTGTGCCCACTTGCGGTGCAGGGTCGTGACCTCCTCGCCGTCGTGGAGCGGCGGCGGGAGGGGCTCCGGGTCTGCGCGGTGCGAGAGCAACCGGGGCGCTGCGGGAAGGTCGCGCGGCGCGACCTCGTCGCCTGCCCCTGCCTCGGCGTCGTCGGTCCCCACCTCGTCGGGTCCGTCCTTGGCCTCGGCGCCGGTCCCCGCGCCCCCAAGATCGGCCGTCATCAGCCCACACTCCTCGCCGCAGTCTCTTCTTCAGTCCCCCGCGCGGCGCCCGCGACCACGGGTCCCGGCTCGTCGAGCGCAGCCGAGAAGTCTAGGTGGGAGAGGTTCCGGTTGTAGAAGGGGTCGCCGTCGTCGACGGCGCCACCCCAACGCGCGAGGAACGCAGCCGCGGTCTCCTCGCTGCCCGAGGTCCCTCGGCTCGTCGATTCGTGGTGGACGAGCTCGGCTCCCGCCTCCAGCACCACGCGCAGCCCGCGTCGTCGCGCGCGCAGGCAGTAGTCGACGTCGTTGAAGTCGAGCCCGAGCTCTTCGTCGAAGCCGCCGAGCTGTTCGAAGACCTCTCTGCGCGTGGCCATGCACGCGCCGGTGACCGCGGAGACGTCACGGGTGA
>JASHYA010000219.1 GCA_030043315.1 Acidimicrobiales bacterium | reverse complement strand
TCACGTTCGGTATCGGTCCCTGCATCCAAACAGAGCACAAGTCCGGGACGAGCCAGGTCTACGTCGTGAAGTCCGGCGCGGGGGGCGCCCCGAAGATGGGTCCTGGGGGAGGGTGAGGCGCGTCGGCCCCGTCGGTGCAACACCGCGTGGTCCGGTCGTCGTCCCCTCGATCAGGGCAAGATCCTCTCGAACGATGGCATCTCCCAGGTCCAGCGCTACGCGACTGCTCTCTTGTTACACCGGCTCGGCTGGGATCGTGGACGATCCCGGCAGCTGCCTCGGCTACCCGAACATCTCCAAGCTCGATACGGACGTCGCCCGCCGGTAGCGGCCGGGCGTCCTGACACCGAATCGGCGACGGCCACACTCTTGTTCATTGCAACCGTGATGTAGCCTCCGGTCGGAGGGCTCCACTCCGCGGCGGTACCGGGGGCGGGGAGGAACGAGGTGGGGTTGACGGGTCTCGAGCGTCTTGCTGGCCGTGCGGCGGCGGCGCGCATCCTGCGTCCGTACGTCTGCCCGCTGGCCACGGAGTGGATCGCGAATGCTCCAGACGAGCGCTACCAGTCGGTCCCCGGCACGCTGGTCTTTGCTGACGTCTCGGGGTTCACCCGTCTGACCGAACGCCTCGCCTCTCAGGGCAAGGCGGGCGCCGAGGAGATCACCGAGCTGCTCGACCTCGTCTTGGGGGCCCTCCTCGACGCCTCGACGGCCTGCGGCGGGTGGCTCGTCAAGTGGGGCGGTGACGCGCTGCTGCTCATGTTCGATGGGGAGGGCCACGCGGCGCGCGCCTGCGCGGCGGCGGCGGCGATGCGGGCGGAGATCGCCCGGGTGGGCCGCCTCGACACGAGCGTCGGCCATATCCGCCTCAAGATGTCGGTAGCCGTGAACAGCGGAGACGTCGACTACATCTTGGCGGGGCACCGCCACAAGGAGCTCGTGGTGACCGGGGCAACGGCTACCGTCACCGCCCGGCTCGAAGGTGACGCAAGCGCAGGCGAGATCCTCCTTGGGCACCAGACGGCGGCGTCCCTCCCGCCCGGTTGCCTGGGGGCGAAGCGCGGATCAGGGACGCTCCTCGCGCGGGCTCCGAGGACCGGGGCGACCCCGCCACCTCCCGACAGCCGAGTCCACCGTCCGAAGGATCTCGAGCGGGCCATGGACCCGGCGGTCGCGGCGGCGCTCCTCGCGGGCGCGGGTGCAGGCGAGCACCGGACGGTGGCCGTCGCCTTTATCGAGTTCCGCGGCGTGGCCGAGCTCGCCGATCGCACTGGCGTCGGCGGTGTCGTCGACGCGGTCGACGAGCTCGTGACCGTCACCGAGGACTCGGCCGCCCGCTTCGGCGTGACCTTCCACGAAACCGATATCGGGCCTGACGGGGGGAAGATCCTCCTCGTTGCGGGCGTTCCCGAGTCACTCGACGCGCCAGAGGAGGCCCTCTTGTGCGCGGTGCGCGACACGCTCGACCGCTTCGACGGCTTGCGCGTACGGGCCGGGATCACCTCTGGGAGGGTGTTCAGCGGCGGCCTCGGCCCCCCGTACCGGCGTTCGTACTCGATCAAGGGCGACGCGGTGAACCTCGCCGCGCGCATCATGGGCAGAGCGGAGCCCGGAGAGATCCTGGCGCTGCCAGAGGTCGTCGCGGCCTCTCGTACCCCGTTTTCGGTCACGCCTCGCGAGCCGTTCAGCGTGAAGGGGAAGAAGCGACCCGTGACGGCTGTCGCCGTAGGCCCCGCTGTACGTCGGGATACCGACCTCGACGTCACAGCTGCCGGGCAGCTTCCGCTCTGCGGGCGCAGGGCGGAGCTTGGCCTCTTCGAAGAGGCACTCCGGCGTGCGGGCGGTGGTGAAGGCGGCACGCTGATCGACGTGGTCGGAGGGCCGGGTTCGGGGAAGACCCGGCTCCTCGCCGAAGTGGCGGCGCGCGCGGGAGCCCGCGTGGTCGCGAGTCGCGGCGAGCCGTACCACGCGGCGACGCCTTATGGAGTCGTGGACGACCTCGTACGTCGAGCGCTCCACCTCGACCCCATCGACGACGCGGACGCAGCGGTGCAGCTCGATGCTTGGGCACAAGCGGTGTCTCCCGATCTCGCGGGCTGGCTCCCGCTCCTCGCGGTCGCAATTGGCGTGTCGCTTCCCGACACCCCGCAGACCGCGGTCCTCGATGAGCGATACCGCGCGGCTCGTATCCACGAGGTCGTCGTCAGCGCGCTCGCCCACGCGCTCTCGGATCCGACGGTGATCGTCGTCGACGACGCCCAGCACTGTGACGACGCCTCGCGTGCGGTCCTTCAGAAGATGGCAGAAGCCCTGAACGCGCGCCCCTGGGTCCTGGTCGTGTCCCACCGCCCCTGTACCCAGGGTCAGGAGGTCCTTCCCGTCGTAAACACCGTCCCCGTGCGCGAGGTTGTCCTCTCGGCTCTGGACGCAGCGGACGCAGCTGCGCTCATCGAGCACGACACCCACGACGCTCCACTCCCGCGCCACGTGTGCGCAGCCATCCTCGCCCGCGCCGGCGGGCACCCGCTCTTCCTCCGAGAGCTGGTCCGTGCTGCGCAGAGCGGTTCGAGGGAGCTTCCCGACACCGTCGAGAGGGTGATCGCCGCCGGCGTCGACCGCCTGTCGCCGCCGGTTCGCCTCCTGCTGCGGGCGTGCGCGGTGCAAGGCCTCGAGGCCGACCCGCAACTCATTGCGCACCTCGTCGACGTCGCGCCTTCCGCTGCCGCCTGGAAACGGCTCGGCGGGTACCTGGCAAGGGAGGGAAGCGTGTGGCGGTTCCGGGAGTCGCTCGCCCGCGAGGTGGCGTACGAGGGCCTCCCGTTCCGCAAGCGCGCGCTGTTGCACGGCCGCCTCGCCGACCTGCTATCGGCGCGTGACGCCGAGACGGACCCGGCTGTGCTGAGCGAGCACTACTTCCTCGCTGGACGGTATGAGTCGGCGCTTGTGCACTCCCGCGCGGCCGCCGACGCGGCGACCGGACGCTACGCCTTCACCGAAGCGGTTATCGCCGGCGAGCGGGCAGTCGCGAGCATCCGCAGGCTCCCGGGCCACGACCGGGCCTTGCTTGCCGATCTCTGGTACGAGCTGGGTGAGGCCCGTCGCCATCTCGGTGACTACGGAGAGGCCGAGAGCGCGTACCGCGCTTCGCACCGCGTTGCGATCGACCCGGTGGCCCAGGCAAGGAGCGCAGAGCGGTGGGCACTCAGCGCGTCGTGGCGGGGCGCGTACTCCCTCGGGCTGCGCCGGGTTCGCCGTAGCCTGGAGAC
>JASHYA010000218.1 GCA_030043315.1 Acidimicrobiales bacterium | reverse complement strand
CACCACTGACCCGAAAAGGGAGTACTGAGGCGGGAGCCTGACGCCGTCGAGCCCGCTGATGATGAAGAACTGGCTGCCGTTCGTGTTCGGACCGGCGTTGGCCATCGCGAGCGACCCGATCTGGTACCGCCCCGGTTTGGGCAGCTCGTCCCCGAAGCGGTAGCCGGGTCCGCCGCGACCGGTCCCCTCGGGGTCGCCTCCCTGGATCACGAAGCCCGGGATGATCCGATGGAAGACGATGCCGTCGAAGTAGTGCCAGCGGGCGAGGAACACGAAGTTGTTGACCGTGACCGGGGCGCCGAGCGCGTCGAGCTCGGCGACGATCGTGCCCTTCGACGTCTCGATCGTCGCGGTGTAACGCCGCTCCTGGTCGATGACCATCGGTGGGGGGGCGCCGAACCGCTGGCGCTTGGGGCTCGAACCGTCGGGGGCGGGGATGTCGGTCACGGGCGGCCTCAGCTCTCGTGGATGGTGACGGAGAGGATCCGTTGGACGACCTTCGGCTTCCCTGTGGATGTGGAGCCACCCTGGGAGTTGATCTTTTCGACGACCGACATTCCGGCGGTTGTCACGGTCCCGAAGAGCGAGTACTTGTCCCCTGCCTTCAGGTCGCTGTTCAGGGTCGTCGCCCCCCCGGGCACGACGATGAAGAACTGGCTCCCGTTGGTGTCTGTGCCTCCCGAGTTGGCCATGGCGACGTCGCCGGTCGCGTAGGCCGATGGGACGTTCTCGTTGGCGAACGAGTAGCCGGGCCCGCCACTGCCCGTTCCCGTCGGGTCGCCGGTCTGGTTCATGAAGCCGGGGATGACCCGGTGGAAGGTGTTGCACTTGTAGAAGCCCTGGTCCGCCAGGAAGACGAAGTTGTTGACGGTGTGCGGAGCTGTCTTGGCGTCGAGCGTGATCACGAAGGAGCCGGCCGTCGTCTTCACTGTGGCGGTGTAGGTCTTCGAGGTGTCGATCGTCATCTTCGGCGCGGAGGACCACTTCAGCGTGTTCACCGTCGTCTTCACTGTGGCGGGGCAGCCGGCGGCGACAGCGACCTTGTTGGCTGTGGCCTGGAGTTTCGCGTCCTCGGTGGCAGAGGCTGTCGAGACCGTCGTCGAGGTCGTCGTGGAGGACGGCGAGGTCGTGGTCGTGGTGGTGGTCGGGGGGGAAGAGCTTCCCCCGAGCACGCCGGTCGAGAGCAGGACCAGGATGAGCACCACGGCGCCGCCGG
This sequence comes from Acidimicrobiales bacterium, assembly GCA_030043315.1. Classification (GTDB taxonomy): domain Bacteria; phylum Actinomycetota; class Acidimicrobiia; order Acidimicrobiales; family RAAP-2; genus JAJYVT01. The sequence goes on along the minus strand of JASHYA010000218.1, from coordinate 11,096 downwards.
CGGCGAAGAACCCGCCGGTGCGCATCCGCCGCCGGTTCTTGACCCGGCGCACCTCTGCGGCCCGCTTCTTTCGGCGTGCGGCCTTTTGGCGGGCTCGTTTGTCCGTGGGCACGGGCGGACACGTTATCGGGGCCGCGGCTCGTGCGGATAGCGTCTCTGCGTGGCGCTGGTCGTCCAAAAATTCGGCGGGACCTCCGTCGGCGACGCCGATCGCATCCGCGCGGTGGCCGACCACGTCGCTCGCACGCGGCGGAGCGGCAACGACGTGGTGGTGGTCGTGAGCGCGATGGGGAAGACGACGGACGACCTCATCCGGCTCGCCACCGAGGTCAGCTCGGTCCAGCCTCCCCGCGAGTACGACATGCTCGTCAGCTCCGGCGAGCGGATCTCCACCGCGCTCTTGTGCATGGCGCTCGCCGAGCTGGGCGTGGCCGCTTCGTCGTTCACGGGAAGCCAGGCTGGAATCGTCACGGACACCGACCACACGAAGGCGAAGATCGTCGACATCCGGGCCGGGCGGATTACCGAGGCGTTGGAAGCTGGAAAGGTGCCGGTCGTCGCCGGATTCCAGGGGGTGTCGACCGAACGGGATGTGACCACGCTCGGACGCGGCGCATCGGACCTCACTGCGGTGGCATTGGCCGCCGTGCTGGGGGCGGACGCGTGCGAGATCTATACGGACGTGACCGGCGTCTTCAGTGCCGATCCGAGGATCGTCCCGGACGCGCACAAGCTCTCCCGCGTCAGCTTCGAGGAGATGCTCGAGATCGCCGCTGCGGGCGGCAGGGTGCTCCAGCTGCGGTCCGCCGAGATCGCGCGCAACCATCATGTGCCGCTGCAGGTCCGGAGCAGCTTCACCTGGGAGCCCGGCACCTGGATCGTGGAGGAGGATGAGGCAATGGAGCAGGCGGTCGTCACCGCGGTCGTCCACGACATCTCGCAGGCGAAGATCACGGTCGCGGGCGTCCAAGACAAGCCGGGGGTCGCGGCGCGCCTGTTCCGCTCGCTGGCCGATCGTTCGGTGAACGTGGACGACATCGTGCAGAACGCGTCGGCCCACGGCATCACGGACATCTCCTTCACGGTCCCGCGCACCGACATCGCGACCGCCGTCGAAGGTGTCTCCGGCCACCTCGCCGAGCTGGGCGCCACCCAGGTGACTTCGGACCAGGGGATCGCCAAGGTGTCGGTCATCGGCGCGGGAATGAAGTCGCACCCAGGCGTCACCGCCACGATGTTCGAGACGCTGGCCGAGGAGGGGATCAACATCGACCTGATCTCGACCTCCACGATCCGGATCTCCTGCATCGTGCGCGAGGAGGACGTCGAGCGGGCCGTGCGCGCCTTGCACCGTGCGTTCGAGCTCGCGTGAGCGCGCAGGTGAGGAGCTACGCGCACGTGAGGAGGGCAAACGGTTGAGCCGCCCAGGTCCGGCCCCCGAGGTGCCGAGGTAGGCTCGGCGGTCGTGGCAAGGGTCGGGGTCTTCGGCGCGACCGGTCAGGTCGGCCAGGTGATGCGGTCGGTGCTCGTCGAGCGCGCCTTTTGCGTCGACGAGATCCGCTTCTTCGGCTCGTCCCGCTCGGCTGGGACCACCCTCGACTGGCAGGGGAGGGCCGTCGTGGTGGAGGACGCCGCGACGGCGGACCTCTCGGGGCTGGACATCGCGCTCTGCTCGACCGGCGCCACCGCGTCGCGAGAGCTCGCGCCGCGTGTCGCCGCGACCGGTGCGATCGTCGTCGACAACACGTCGGCGTGGCGCATGGACCCCGACGTGCCGCTGGTCGTGGCGGAGGTGAACCCCGGCGCGCTCTCGTCGATCCCAAAGGGGATCGTCGCGAACCCCAACTGCACGACGATGGTGGCGATGCCCGTCCTGAAGCCGCTGCACGATGCGGCCGGACTGCGGCGCCTCGTCGTCGCGAGCTACCAGGCGGTGTCCGGGGCCGGGCGCGCGGGGGTGTCCGAGCTCTCCGACCAGCTGGCGAAGACGGTCGAGAGAGCCGCCGATCTCACCTTCGACGGTGCGGCGCTCGACTTTCCCGAGCCGGTGAAGTTCCCCGCTCCGATCGCCCACAACGTCGTGCCTCTCGCCGGCAGGATCGTGGACGACGGCTCGCTCGAGACGGACGAGGAGCAGAAGTACCGCAACGAGAGCCGCAAGATCCTCGGGATCCCCGACCTCCCTGTCACCTGCACGTGCGTGCGGGTGCCGGTCTTCACTGGCCACTCGGCGGCGATCGTGGCGGAGTTCGCCAGGGAGCTCTCCCCCGAGGAGGCGACCGGGATCCTCGCCGCCGCGCCCGGCGTCGTCCTCACCGAGCTCCCCACTCCGCTCCTCGCCGCCGGCCGGGATCCGAGCTACGTCGGGAGGGTCCGGCGTGCTGACGGCGGCGGCCTCGCGCTGTTCGTCGCCGGGGACAACCTCCGCAAGGGCGCCGCGCTGAACGCGGTGCAGATCGCCGAGCTGCTCGTCGCCACGCGTTGAAGCGCGCCCCGGAGGCGCCGTCAGTCCGCTCCGGGCCCCCCGGGGTCCGGCCCGCCGGTCGAGTGGGCGGCCATGCGGCGCGCGAGGTTCACGGCGTGGTCGCCGAAGCGCTCGTAGAAGCGGGCCACCATCGCGAGCTCGATCGCGACGGGGACCGGCATCGTGCCGGTCGCAAGCTCCGCCGTGAGCCCGACGTGGAGCTCGTCCAGCTCGTCGTCGAGTGCGTCGACCACGCCGGCGGTTTGGACAGAGCGGTCGGAGAAGGCGTCGGCAGTGCTCGACCAGATGGTGGCGGCGACCTCTCCCATCCGTTCGACGAGCCCTCTGCTCCGCGGGGACATCTCGGCGCCGAGACCGCGGGCCGCCCTGCGGGCGATGTGCTCCGCGAGGTCTCCGTTCCGGTCGAGGTCCGGGAGCATCCGTAGGACGGTCACAAGCTCCGCTCGCTCGACCTCGGTCGTCGGGCCGGACACCAGCTGGCGTTGCGTGATGGCGGTGATCGCCGCGATCCGCTCGTCCACGAGGTCGTCGCCTGCCATGAGCTGTTTGGCCGCCTCTCGGTCGCACGCCAGCAGCGCGTGGGTGGCACCCGCGATGGCTTCGCCCACCAGCGCCACGGTCTGGACGAACATGCGGTCGATCTCTGCGAGGACCTCGGCGCACGGGCGCGACACGGCCCCGTCGTCTTCGCCGTCACTGTCGACGACGGCGAGCTGCGCCCCCGGCGACCCCTGGCGACGATCGAGCCGCATCCGGGCGCTCTGGTTGGTCAGTCCGGAGAGGAACCCCACGGTGCGACGGTAGCCCGCCTGCGGTCGTCGACGTCGTCGTCGCGACCCCTCGGTACTGTGACGCCGGTGGCGACGAGGGTCGTGGTGCACCCGTACGGCGGCAGCGCCTTCTCGGCCCTGGCGCACACGGTCCGGAAGGTGAAGGAAGTCGACCCGTTCTCCCCGGTCACGATCGTGGTCGACCGCGGCGGGTTGGCCCTGTCGGTGCGACGCCGACTCGCGGCGGTGCCCCCGGGCCTCGTGCACCTGCGCTGCACGACGTGGACGCGCCTCGCTGCGGAGCTCGCCCAAGGCTGGCTCTCGGTCGGAGGCAGGACGGTCGCCTCCTCGGCAGTCGAGCTCGAGGCCGTGCGCGCGGCCCTCGGAGAGGAGACGCCTCCACACCTCGCCGGCGCCCTGGACCAGCCGGCGACGCTCCGGGCGCTCGTGCGGACCTTCCGGGACCTCGCTTCGGTGCCGGAAGCGTCCCTCCAGGCGCTTGCGGCCCAGAGCCCCCGGACCGCAGACGTGGTCGGCGTCGTCCGGCGCGTGCGGGTGGCGCTCGCAGGCTGCGTCGGCCCGGCCGAGCTGCTCGACGCGGCGACCGCAGAGGTCGAGCGCGAGCCCGTGCGGGCGGCGGCGGTCTGCGGGGCGGTCGCCGTCTACCTCCCGCGCCGGATCGGGCCACCGGAGCTCGAGCTCGTCGAGGCGCTCGGCGGATGCACCGACGTGGCGGTGATCGTGGGCACCACCGGCGACGCCGCAGCGGACGCAGCCGGCCGCGAGCTCCTCGCCCGCCTGTCGGCGCGTGCCGGCGGTGCCCCGACCGTTGTCGGCGGGTCTGGCGAGACGGCCGCCGCGGAGACCGACCCGACCGAGGTGCCGGTGCCGACGTGGGTGCGGTCGGCGCCGAGCGCGGACGCGGAGGTGCTCGTGGCCCTTCGTCACCTGATGGGAAGGAACGCCGAGGGCGTGCCGCTCGAGCGCATGGCGTTGCTGCACAGCGGGGCGTCGCCGTATCGCCAGCTCGTCCACGACGCCGTCGCCGGCGCCGGCATTCCCGCGCACGGCGGGAGCGAGCGGCCGCTGTCGTCGACGGTCGCGGGACGCGCCCTTCTCGGCGCGCTCGGCCTCGCCGACCACGACTGGCGGCGCGACGACGTCGTCGCATGGCTCGCGTCGGCACCCCTTCTCCACCGAGGGCAGCTGATCCCCGCCGCGGAGTCGGACGCCCTGTCGGTCGAGGCGGGCATCGTCTCGGGGCTCGCCCAGTGGCGGGAACGGCTCGTCGCCCACGCCGCCACGCTTCGGGAGCTGGCGAGGGTGCGCGGCATGGCGGGCGCCGACGATGCAGCAGGCGACGACGGCTCCGGTGACGCCGCCGAGGACGGTTCCAGGTCCGCCCGTCGCACGCGGCGCCTGGAGGTCGAAGCCCGGCGCTGCGACGAGTTGCGTGCCTTTCTCGAGGACGTGGCCGAGCGGCTGGGGCATGTGCCCGCCTCCTGGGAGGCGTGGAGCGAGTGGGCCGGCAGGCTGCTGACCGACCTCCTCGGCTCAGTGGCTCACCGGGCCGGCTGGCCGGCCGAGGAGGTCGTCTCCTTCGACGCGGTGACCGAGGGTCTCGGCAGGATCGGCGCGCTGGACTGGCTCGGCGGGAGCCCCCCGAGCGCCATGGACTTCCGTACTGCGCTCACCGCAGAGCTCGACGCGCCCGCGCCCGGGACGGCCCGTTTCGGCCACGGGCTGCTCGTCGGACGGGTGGAGGAGGCGGTCGGCCTCGACCTCGACGTGGTGTGCGTCGTCGGCATGGTCGACGGTGCCTTTCCGGCGCATCAGGGTGACGACGTCCTCGTCCCGGACCGCGAGCGCGAACGCGTCGGCGCAGAGGTGCCGCTGCGTGCGGTCGACGCCGCGGCGGTCCGGCGCGACCTCCTCGCGGCGCTCGCGAGCGCCCCCGAGCGGGTCCTCTCCTATGCCCGCTACGACCAACGTCGGGGTAGCGAGCTCCGTCCGGCCCGTGCGTTCCTCGAGTCGGTCGAGGCCCTCACCGGGGACGGGCGACGGCGGTCCACGCGCGAGCTTCGGGACGGCCCGCCGCCGGAGCTCGAAGAGAGGTTCCAGTTCGTCGCCTCGTTCGCCGATGCCGTCCAGGACGGCCGCGGGGGGCGCAGTCCACAACACGCGCAACAACCCAGTGCAGAGCCCGTGTCCGACGCCGACTGGCGCCTCCGGAGCCTCACCCGGTGGGTCGCGGCGGGCGGCTGGGTCTCGGACCATTTCCTCGCACGGGACGATCGGTCGCTCGCCGGTGCCCTGGCGCTGCGGCGCGCGCGCCGCAGCGCGCGGTTCACCCGGTTCGACGGCCTCGTCGAGGGGCTGGCGATCCCCGCGCCGAGCACGGGGGCAGTGCAGTCGGCGACCGGCCTCGAGGGTTTCGCGCGCTGCCCGCGCCGCTACTTCTTCTCCCACCTGCTGCGTGTGACAGCACGAGAGCTACCCGAGAGCGTGCTGCAGCTCACCCCCGCCGAACGGGGGGTGATCGTCCACAGGGTGCTGGAGCGGCTCGTCGCCGAGGAGATCGCCGGCGGCGTCCCGGCCGATGAGGACCCCGCCGCCCGGGAGGCACGCATGGACGCCTTCGCCGAGGAGGAGTTCGCCGAAGCACAGCGACGGGGGGTGACGGGGCACCCCGCGCTGTGGGCCCTCGAGCGCTCGAGGATGACCAGCGACCTGCGCGAGCAGCTCCGGGCCGACGCGGAGTACCGCGCCGCGACCGGTGCACGAACCCTCGCGGTGGAGCTGGACTTCGGTCCGGCGTCGGGGACGGACGTCGTCGTCGCCACGGCCAGTGGCGCGGTGCGGTTCCGCGGGAGGATCGACCGCGTCGACGAGCTCGCAGACGGTCGGCTGGCGGTCGTCGACTACAAGTCGGGGAGGCGGTACCGGACCCAGGAGGACGGCGACCCGCTGTCGAGGGGCGAGCGGCTGCAGCTGCCCGTCTACGCGTTGGCGGCCAAGTCGGCCTTCGGCTCGGAGTGGGGGGTGCGCGCCGGCTACTGGTTCGTCGGGTTGCCCACACCGCCCGAGTGGCTGACCCTCGACGACGCGGTCGAAGGCCGGCTCGCCGGTGTGCTCGGCACGCTGGCCGAGGGGATCGAGACGGGGCGGTTCCCCGCGCGTCCCGGGCCGACCGACGGGTGGAACCCTCGGGGGGTGAACTGCACGTACTGCCCGTACGACGGCATGTGCCCGCCCGACCGAGGCGCGAGCTGGCGTCGCAAGCGCGCCGACCCCTCCCTCTCGGCGTACGTCTCGCTCGTGGGGGAGACATGAGCTCCGCCGAGGGGGAGCAGTGACCGGGGAGCACGCATCGGCCGAGGCTGTGCAGCTCCCCCTCTTCGAGGTGGGCGAGGGCCTCGAGGTGAGCGGGGAGCGACCACCCGGCGTGCGGTCTGGGTCATCGCCTGCCGCGCGGCCTGCGCCCGCCGGGGCGGGGCCACGAGAGCCCGGGGCGCCAGAGCCGGGGACCGGAGAGCCACCTCCGGTCGTGCCACCCCCGGACGAGCCGCCGGTCGACGAGGACGCACGGCTCCGGATCGCCACCGTGCTCGACGAGACGGTCTTCGCAGTCGCGGGGGCGGGAAGTGGCAAGACGCGCCACCTCGTCCAGCGCGTGGTGAACGTGCTCCTCTCGGGCGAGGCGCGGGTCGACCAGCTCGCGGTCATCACCTTTACGGAGTCCGCTGCGGCGGAGCTGCGCGAAAGGATCGGCGAAGCGCTCGACAACGTCGTGACCGCCGCACCCGACCCGCTCGCCGTCGAGCGCGCCGCAGAGGCGGTCACGTCTCTCGACGGTGCCGCGATCACGACGCTGCACGGGTTCGCCCGGAGGATCTTGTCCGCCTTCCCGTTCGACGCGGGACTGCCCCCGACCTTCGACGTGCTCGACGAGGCGAGGTCCCTCGCCGATCTCGACGAGCACTGGGTGGACACCGTCGACGCGTTGCTCGCGGACGCGGGCCGTGCGCGGGCGGTGCAGTGGGCGATCGTCGCGGGGACGAACCTGGGGAAGTTGCGGGCGATCGTCCGGCGCATGGGCGAGAACTGGGACCGACTGGTCCCGGTCGCGCAAGGCTCCGCGGTGCGTATGTTGCCGCGGCTCGACGCGAGCCCCGTCGCCGATCCGCTCCGACGCGCGCTCGCTCTCGAGTCCTGCTGCACCGGCGCGGACGACAACCTCCGTGCCCACCTGGAGCAGCTCCGCGGCTACCTCGCGCACCTGGAGCGCGTGGGTGCCGAGGAGCTCCAGCTCCTGCGGTTGCTCCTCTCGCCACCCCGGCGGCTCTCCGCTCGCACGAAGGGCTCGGCCGCCGCATGGGGCGGCCGCAAGCCCGAGGTCGTCGCCCTCCTCGAGGAGGCGGAGAGTGCCCGGGAGTCGGCGGCCAGGCGCGCGGTCGCCGCGGCGATGGAGGTCGTCGGGGAGGCGCTCGCCGAGCTCGCGATCGCGGCGGCCCGCCGCCGCCAGCGTGAGGGACGCCTCCAGTTCCACGACCTCCTCGTGCTCGCGTGCGAGCTCGTCCGGGAGCACGCCCATGTCCGTGCCGCCCTGCACGACGAGTACCGGTACCTGTTCGTCGACGAGTACCAGGACACCGACCCGCTCCAAGCCGAGCTCGTCACGATGATCGCCGCCGAACCCGGAGAACCGGTGGGCGACGTGCCGTGGTGGGAGGTCGGGACGACGCCCGGCGCGCTCTTCTTCGTCGGCGACCCGCTGCAGTCGATCTACGCCTTCCGGCGAGCAGACGTCGGCACCTTCCTCAAGACGCTGGAGCACGTGGCGACGTGCGAGGCGCAGCTCGTCACGAATTTCCGTTCTGCTCCCGGGATCGTCGAGTGGGTCAACGGGGTCTTCGAGCGCGTCGTCGGGAACGGCGAAGAGAACGTCCAGCCGCCGTACCACCCGTCGACCGCCGCCCGGCGCGCCGTCGAGGGTCCCCCGCGCGCGGTCAGTGTCATCGGCGCGGGGGCCGACCACGAGATGCCGGCTGCAGAGGCGCGTCGTATCGAGGCGCACGAGGTGGCAGCAGTGCTCAGGCGGGCGGTGGACGAGAGATGGCCCGTGGGGGAGGGCGGCCGCGCCCTCCAGCTCGATGACGTCGCGGTGCTCGTGCCGACCCGGACCTCGGTCTCCGCGCTGGAGTCGGCGTTCGACGCCGCCGGCATCGACTACCGGCTGGAGTCCAGCTCCCTCGTCTACGGCACGCGTGAGGTACAGGAGCTGCTGCACGTGCTGCACGCGATCGACGACCCCTCCGACAGCGCGTCGGTGGTCGCCGCATTGCGCACCCCCGGTCTCGGGTGCGGCGACGACGACCTCCTGCGCCACCGGTTGCGCGGCGGGACCTGGGACTACCGCATGGAGCCGCCTCCCGCGCCGGCCGACGACGACCCCGTCCGCATCGGGCTCGCGCGGCTGCGTGGTCTGCACGAGGCCCGCACGTGGACCGGCGTGAGCGAGCTCGTCGCCAGCGTGGTCGACGCGACGCGCCAGCTCGCCGCAGCGCTCGGCGGGCGGCGGTGGCGTGAGGAATGGCGGCGCCTCCGCTTCGTCGTGGACCAGGCGCGTCATTTCACGGAGACCTCGCCGGGAACCCTTCGCCAGTACCTGGCGTGGGTGGACGTCCAGCGAGACGAGGACGCCAAGGTCACCGAGGTCGTGCTGCCGGAAGCGGACGCGCCGGCGGTGTCGATCATGACCGTGCACGCCGCGAAGGGCCTCGAGTTCCCGGTCGTGGCGGTCGTCGGGCTCGGCGCCGTGCCGCAAGGGGTCACGGCCCCGACGGTGCTGTTCGGCAGGGACGGGATCGAGCTCGCGGTCAACACGAAGGTCTGCACCGGGGGCTACGACGCCGCGCGCCGGGACGAGCAGCGGATCCTGGAGCGCGAGCGGTTGCGCCTTCTCTACGTCGCGCTGACCCGCGCGAAGAACCATCTGGTTGTGAGCGTCCATCGCTCGCAGCGGTCCGGCACGAGCACCGCGGGGGCGCTGGAGGCCGCGTTGACGGACGTCTGCGATCTTTGGGAGGCCTTCCCGAGGCCCGACGAGGCGGCGACAGTTCGGCCCGACGAGGCGGCGGCAACCCGGCCGCCCGCTCTCGGGCACGCGGCGTCCGGCAGACCGCGGCGCACCCCGGTGGCGGAGGAGGCAGAGGCCCTCGCGACCTGGACGGCAGACCGCGCGCGGCGGGTCGCCGCGCGGCCACCGGTCATCTCGGCGACCGCGGTCGCCAAGCTCGCCGGAGCCGGAGCCGGGGCCAGCGGCGGCGGCGAGGTCGGCGGAGGCGAGGACGGAGACGTCGTCGGGCCGGTTTTGTCGACGGTCGATGTCGACGAGGCCGGGACAGCGGCGACAGCCGCGGCCACAGGTTCCGGTGGCGACGGCGGTGAGGGCGGCTTCTCTGCTCGCGCGTTGTGGCGGCGTGGCCGCGCGGGCACTGCGCTGGGCCGTGCGGTCCACGCCGTGCTCCAGACGGTCGACCTGCGCACCGGTGAGGGCCTGGAGGCGATGGCCCGGTCACACGCGGCCGGCGAGGGCGTGCCGTCGCGCTGGGAAGAGGTGGCGGCGCTGGCTCGCGTTGCGCTCGACAGCGCCATCGTCCGGACCGGGGTCGAGGGCCGCTTCTGGCGGGAGGTGTACGTGGGGGCGCCGTTCGGGTCGGGCGTCCTCGAAGGGTTCGTGGACCTCCTCTTCGAGGGGCCCGACGGGCTCGAGGTGGTCGACTACAAGACCGACCAGGTGCGAAGCGACGCGGAGGTCGACCGGCTGGCTGCGGGCTACCGGCTACAGGGTGGCGCGTACGCGGCGGCAGTCCGCGCCGCGACGGGACGGCCGGTCCGGCGCTGCACGTTCCTCTTCCTCCGCTCCGGCGAAGCGGTCGCGAGGCCGGTGGACGACCTCGAACAGGCGATGACGGACGCAGAAACGGTCGTGAGGGCCGGCTCCTCGTAAGTCGTAAGGGAGTTTTGCCCGCTTTCTCAGGGAAATCCCAGGAACAACCGTCAAAGTACCGTATTGCGAAATCATTGCCGTCTCGGCCGCCTGGGCGCGATCTCGCGCGCCCGGCAGCAGGACGGCCCAAGGGACGGACGAGAGGAGACGATCCGTGAGGATCCTGGTTCTAGGCGGCGATGGGTACCTGGGCTGGCCGGTGGCGCTGCACCTGTCGGGTCGCGGTCACGAAGTGGGCGTCGTCGACAACTTCGCGCGTCGCCAGTACGACTTCGAGATGGGCGTCGACAGCCTGGTGCCGATCACGCACCTCCAGCACAGGGTCCGGGTCTGGGAGGAAGTCTCAGGCCTCGAGATCGCGACCTATGTCGGCGACCTCACCGATGCGCCGTTCGTCCACCGGACGATCAAGCAGTTCGCGCCCGATGCGATCGTGCACTTCGCCGAGCAGCGGTCCGCGCCCTACTCGATGATCGACCAGAACCACGCGGTCTACACGCAGGTGAACAACGTGGTGGGGACGTTGAACCTCCTCTACGCGATCGCGGACGTTGACCCGTCGATCCACCTCGTGAAGCTCGGCACCATGGGCGAGTACGGCACCCCGAACATCGACATCGAAGAGGGGTTCATCGAGATCACCCACCGGGGCCGGACCGACGTGCTGCCGTATCCCAAGCAGCCCGGCTCCTTCTACCACCTGTCCAAGGTGCACGACAGCCACAACATCATGTTCGCCTGCCGGATCTGGGGTCTGCGGTCGACCGACCTGAACCAGGGCGTCGTCTACGGGCAGGAGACCCCCGAGACGGTCCTCCACCCCGACCTC
>JASHYA010000217.1 GCA_030043315.1 Acidimicrobiales bacterium | reverse complement strand
GCCGGGCCGACTCGGCGTACCCGAGCGTGATCGTGACGACGTGGACGGCGATGATGACGAGCGCCCAGGGTGCGATCCGTCGGTGCCACCGCACGAGGCGGTTCTGCCCGACGGCCCGCTCGAGCCACGGAACCCGGCCGACGAGCAGCACCATGAGGAGCAGCAGGTAGGCGCCGGCCAGGCCGGCCAGGCTGCCGACCGCGATGAGCACGCTGCCGGGTGCCGCAAGGGCCCGGAGGGACTCACCCTCGAGCACCAGTGCGAGCGTGACCACGAGACCGACGCCGGCGAGGGCGGCGCACGCGACGGCGACCCGGGGCCGAGGGGACCTCGCCGGGCGGTGGCGGCCGCGCGCGGGCGACGCGGGCGGCGGCGACGGCTCGGATGACGCATCGACGAGCGGGGAGGGGACGGTGCTCGCTCGCACCGCTTGGAGGGTACGGGCGGTTCATAAGAGCGGCCTTGCGGACCGCTCAGAATCCGTTAAACGGCACGGTCAAGGTATGACGCTGCGGACTGGCGACGCTCGGCGAAGCCGGCGTCCACGCAGCCTGTCCGGCGGTCTGTCGTCCGCGGCCCGATCCTCAGGCCGAGGGCGTTCGGCGGAGGAGCCGGCCGGCCAGACCGGCCGCCGCCTGGTCCCAGGTCCGGTCCCCGAGCACCCAGAACCACACCTCGCGCCGGTAGCCCCGGACGACTGCGGCGAAGTCGTCCCGGGTCACCGCTGCGCAAGTCAGCGCCTCACCCCACGCCGACCAGAACACGTCGCCCACTCCGAGCTCGGCCCCGAACCGCTCCTCCCACGCCGCGCCGTCGAGCAGGGCGACCCGCAGCCGCTGTCGTAGCTCCACCGGTTCCGTCGGCACCGGCAGCGCAACGAGGGCCGAGGGCGCGGCGGCCGCAACTCCACCGGCGGTGGTCGTGGTCACCGGTCGAGGACCACGGGCGCGCGGTCGGTGCCGGCGTAGCCGTCGAGGTGCTCGGCGTAGTCGATGAAGAGCGGGGCGTCGGGGTCGAGCTTGCGCTGCAGCGAACGCTCGGCGATCCGCTTGTCGAGTCTGTCGAGCTTGACGAGTGCCTCCGGGTCGTCGAGGTCGCGCACGTCGAGGCGTCCCCTCGCCCGGTCGAAGGCTGCCAGGCCCGCCTCCGTGCGGATCAGCAGGCTCGACCAACCTGCCAACGAGCCCACGCTCCCGACAGAGATGTCCGCGCCACGGCCGAGGAAGTCCGCGCACTCGTCACACCCCTTCAGTGCCGCGCCGTGGAAGTCCTTGATCGGTTCGTCCACCGCCACGGTGCCGTCGCGGTACTCGACGATCAGGCGGCCGTGGATGACGTCGACCTTGCCGACGCGCTCCATGTCGACGCGCCGCTTGTCGCGCAGCTCGCGCAGGGTCAACGCCTCGTAGTCGAAGTTCTTCGTGCACATGAGGGCGATGGTCAGCACCACGGCGTCGATCCGATGGGCGCCCGTCGGCCACCGCCTGGCCTGCATGGCACGGATCCCCTGGATCTCGCACGGCGTGCCCACGACGGCCAGCCGGGGTTGGGGGGGCAGGTCGTACTTGCTCAGGTCGAGCTCGGCGAGCGCCATGGTCTGGTTGTAGAAGCTGCCGGCGGACTGGAGGATCTCCTGCGGGGTGGTGGCCACGTGGGCGACACCCTTCCAGGGCTCGTCACGATCGCTGCTCGGACGCGACACCAACGCGCCGTCGATGTCGCCCGCGGCGAGGGCGGCCAACAACAGCGCGGTGACGACTCCGCCGTCCTGGGCGCCGTCGGGGTGAGCGGCGGCGCGCACCGCGTAGCGCTCCACCACGGCGCCGAGCCCGTCTCCGGGGGGGCCACCCGTGATCTTCCAGTACGGGTCGGCCGGGTCGGAGCGGGTGACGACGGGGGAATCGGCGTCCCCGCTCGGCGTCGAGGGGGGCCACAACGCCTCGTACCGCAGTCCGCCACGCGGGCAGAAGTCCCAGCACAGCGAGCAACCGGTGCACATCTTCACGAGCTCGGGCAGGCCGGTCTCGGCGCGCACGCCGATCGAGTTGGAGGGGCAGACCGCGACGCACGTGCCGCACTGGACGCAGCGGTCGGCGAAGATGACCCCGGCCTCGAGCTCCCAGAACCACGTCTTGCCGGGCGGCTCCTCCACCCCGTTCATCTGTTCGCGGATGGCGAAGCTCTTCATGTGCGCTCCCCTATGTCGGCGTCGAGGCCGGCGTCGGCGTCGGCGTCGGCGTCCAGCCCGGCACCGGCGCCGGCGTCCAGCCCGGCGAGCGTCGCCCGCAGCTCGTCGTTGTGCGTGCGACGCGCCCAGTTGTAGAACGGCTCCCCGGCGCGGCGCTCCGCCTGGTACCGCCGCACCACGCGCAGCAGCGCCTCGGGGACGACGTCGACGGGACGCGCGTTGTCGATCCAGTCGATGAACCCGGCCTCGGTGCCGAGGGACCCGCCCATGCCGATGTCGACGGCCTCGACGATGCGTTCACCGACGTGCGCGGTCTCGCCCCTGAAGCCGATGTCGGCGATCTGCGGCTGGGCACACGACGCCGAGCACCCGGAGAAGTGCATGCGGATGATCCCTGCATCCGCCACGGGCTCTCCGGCCAGCGCCTCGTCGAGGCGCCGCGCCCACCTCACTGCGCGCTCTTTCGTCTCCACCACGGCGAAGCGGCAGAACTCGCTGCCGGTGCAGGCGACGACCCCGCGCACGAAGGGCCCGGGAGAAGGCGAGTACTTGCGCACGAGATCCTCGGACAGCAGGTCGTCGACGCGCTGGGTGGGCACGCCGGTGAGGACGAAGTTCTGGTCGCCACCGAGCCGGATGGTGCCGTCGCCGTACTGCTCGGCGAGACGCGCCGCCTCGACCAGCTCGATGCCGTTCATCCGCCCGACCGGGACCGAACAGCCCACGTAGCAGAGGTCCGCCTGCTTCTGCGGGTGCACCCCAACGTGGTCGCCGCGGTGGTGACGGGTCAGCTCCTCTCCTGCAGGCTCGAGAGGCAGCGTCGTGCGGGCGGCCAGCTCGGCCCGGAACCCTTCGGGTCCCAGCTCCTGGACGAGGTAGCGCATGCGGGCCTGGCCGCGGTTCTCGCGGTTGCCGAGCTCGCCGAAGAGCTGGGCGACGGCGCGGGTGAGCTCGACGACCTTTTCCGGTTCGACGAAGACGTCGATGTCGGACGCGAGACGTTCGCCGTCGCCCAGCCCACCGCCCACGAGCACGTTCAGGCCGGCCCGGCCGTCGCCGGCGCGTGCCGGCCACATGCCGACGTCCTGGATCTCGGCTTGGGCGCAGTCCTCCCGGCAGCCGGTGACGCTCATCTTGAACTTGCGCGGCAGGTTGGCGTACTCGCGGTTCCCGGTGAAGAACTCGGTGACCGCGACCGCGACCGGGAGGGCGTCGAAGACCTCGTCGCCGTCGACACCCGACACCGGGCACGACAGGACGTTCCGGGCCGAGTCACCGCACGCCTGGATGGTGGTGAGCCCCACGTCGGCGAAGCGCTTCCAGATGCGGGGGACGTCTCCGATGCGGACCCAGTGGATCTGGACGTCCTGACGCGTGGTCAGGTCCGCGTACGAATTGCCGAACACCGCGCTGTCGGTGGGGCCCTCGCCGAACGCCTCGGCGACCACGCCGATCTCCCGGGCTTGGGCAGCGGTGAGGAACCCGCCCGGCACCTTCACGCGCAGCATGAAGGCGTCGCCGCCCTGGCGCTGGGGGTAGAGGCCCACCCACTTCAGCCGCTCCAACTCACCTGGCACCGCGTCGATGGCCTTGGGGCCCTTGGCGGCGTACGTGTTGACGACCGCGTCCGCCACCTCGAGGGGGTGACGGTCGAGCTTCCACCGTTCGACCTGGTTGAGCTCGCCGGTGACCCGGTACGGGTTCACGAACTTGACCGCGCGCTCACGCCCGCGCAGCCGGACGCCGTAGGGGCTGCGATCGTCGAACGCCATCAGCCCTGCGCCTGTGGACCGACCACGGCGGCACCGGCCGACCGGGGCGCGCCGCGCGGCGCGGCGGCCTCGTGGCGCTCGACGTCGGCGCGGACCTCGTCGGACATCGGAAAGCCTCCCCCCGGGGAACCGGTTCCCCGTTGGGTCTACTATAGGTGACTAATTACATCAACTTTTCCTGGTTTTCGGCCGGGGGGCTCGGTCCCCCGGCGCACCCGACCCCCGAGGAGCGCTCCGTGACCGTCCAATTGGGCAATCGCCCCGCCGGGGCCGCTCCGGCGGGAGCCGGCCCGGCCGAGACCGGGACGGCCGAGACCGGCCCGGCCCCGCAGACCCCGAGACCCGTCGGCGGCCCGCTGTACCCGGTCGGCCTCGTCGTGAGCGGCCGGCGATGCCTCGTGGTGGGCGGGGGGAGGACGGCGGCGCGCAAGGTCCGGTCGCTCCTCCAGTGCGGCGCGGCGGTGACCGTGGTGGCGCCCGAGCTGGACGAGGCGGTGCGCCTGCTCGAAGAGGGCCACACGCCCGAGGCCGCCGAGGCGGGGCGCCTCGAGGTGCGGCTCCGGCACTACGAACGCGGGGAGGTGGCCGGCTACCGATTGGTGGTCGCCGCGACGGGTGACCCGTGCGTCGACGCGGCGGTCTACGAGGACGCGGAGGCGGCAGGGGTGTGGGTGAACAGTGCCGACGACCCGGCTCACTGCTCGGTCGTGCTGCCGGCCGTGTGGCGTACCGGCACGGTGACGGTCTCGGTCTCCACGGACGGCACCAGCCCCGCGCTGGCCGGGTGGCTCCGGACGCGGGTCGCCGAGTTGCTGGGCGAGCACGTGGGCGAGCTGGCCGCACTCCTCGGCGAAGCCAGGCGGCGGCTCCAGCACGAGGGCCGCGCGACCGACTCCGTCGATTGGCTCGCGATCCTCGGAGGGCCGGTCCCGGCCTTGGTGGCCGAGGGCAGGCTGACCGACGCCGAGGCCGCGCTGGAGGATGCGATCGGGTCCGAGACCGGGTCCCGCTCCCCTGCGGCCTCCTGACTCCTACCGGGAAAAGGCGGCGGCGCCCGATCTCCAGGTGCGCTCCAGATCGCTGCCGGGCGGGAAGCGGTCGTCGAGTTCGAGGGAGACCATGCCGTGCGCGAACGAGAACAGCGCCTGCGCTCTCCAGGGGTCGCCCGTGGCGAGGAAGAACGGTTCGCCGGCCCAGTCCTCGAGGCCCGGCGTGAGGTCTCGACGCGGGAGCGGACCCGCGGTGACGAGCCGGTAGAGGGAGGGGCGCCCGAGCGCCGCCGTGCGGTACGCCGCGAGCAGGCGTCGCACCGGGTGGACGCGACCCGGCGCGGTGACGGCTGCGTGCAACGCCGTGCCGACCTCCAGGAGCACCTGGTCGATCAGGGCGGCCTCGACCGCCCGCTTCGTCGGGAAGTGCTTGTAGAGGGACGGGGCCTGGATGCCCACGGTCGACGCCAGGCGCCGCATGGTCAGGCCCTCGACCCCGTCGGCCTCCACGATGCGACGGGCAGCCGCCACGATCTCCGAGGGCCGCCCGGGGCGCACGGCCAGCCCCGGCGGCTGCGTCACCGCTCGGTGAGCACGAAGACCGGGTGCCGGTGGGCGATCGCGGCGATGGCCTCGTCGCTCGCGTCGGGGCCGACGCCGTCGAAGAACACGCCTACCTCCGCCTTCCACCGCCGGAGGTAGGCGCGCAGCACCGGGACCTTCTCCTCGTCGGACAGCTCGGTGGCGACGTAGGGGGTTCGCCGCTTTCCGACGAGGAGATCCAATCTGCCGTCGGCCGCCCGCACGTTGCGCACCCACTGGCCCTCGCCACGCGCGGACACCAGGTACTCGGCGTCGCCGAGGGTCAGCAGGTTGACCGGGGTGCGGCGGGGTTCACCGCTCACCCGGCCCCGTACCTCCAGTACCCGACTCCCCCAGACGCTGATGCCGAGCCGGGTCATCCCCGCCACGGCCTCGTTGAAGACGTGCGTCGTGAACCACCCTGGCTTCCGGTAATGCCGCGTGCCCCCGGTCTCGGTCATCCCGACCTCCCAGTTAGCTAACAGTGTTAGCCATTCTCGCGAACGTCGTCAGCATGTCAAGACCCCTCACCAGAAGAGACGCAGAAGGAGAGACGCAGAAGCATGGAGAAGGAAGAATGAGGGCATGACGAACGACCACGAAGACGCTCCGCGCGTCGTCAGCGCGAGCAGAGAGATCGCAGCGAGTGCCGGCCGCATCTTCGACCTGATCGCCGATCCGGCTCAGCAGCCTCGCTGGGACGGCAACGAGAATTTGGCCTCCGCCGCCGACGGCCAGAGGGTCCGCGCGGTCGGTGACGTCTTCGTCACCACGCTGACCAACGGTGCCGACCGGGAGAACCACGTGGTCGACTTCGTCGAGCAACGGCGGATCGCCTGGAATCCGGCGGAACCCGGCCACGTGCCTCCTGGCCATCTTTGGGCGTGGGAGCTCGAACCGGTCGACGCATCACGGACGCGCGTCACCCACACCTACGACTGGACCGGGCTCACCGACGAGGGCCGCTTCCCCCGCGCACGGGCGACCACCTCCGACAAGCTCCTCGAGTCCCTGAACCGGCTCGCCGCCCTGGCCGAAGCCGGTGGCTCCTGATCGTCGCCCGCGGCTGAACCGACGAGAGACGAGGAGAGCCGGCGCGTGAGCGACGACCTGCGAGAGTCCCCGAACGGTCCGAGCCACCGCGGGGTGGCGGGGTGACGGCCGAGGGTCGAGGGGCTCCTGCCGGCGTCTCGCGGGTCGTCGTCGTCGGCGCGGGCGTGGTCGGCCTCTCCTGCGCGTGGTCGCTGCAGCGCCTCGGCGTCGAGGTGGAGGTCGTCGACCGCGGGCACGTGGGCTCCGGTTCGTCGTGGGGCAACGCCGGCTTCGTCTCGCCTTCGCTCACCGCTCCCCTGCCGGAGCCGTCGATCCTGCGATACGGGCTCAGGGCGGTGGTGGACCCCCGTTCGCCCGTCGCCCTGCCGATCCCGCCGACTGCTCGGACGCTCACCTTCCTCGCGCGCATGGTGGGCCACTGCACGAGCGCACGGTGGGAACGGGCCATGCGCGTCTATCGCGCGCTGAACGAGCAGATCTTCGAGGCGTTCGACGAACAACGGGCCGGCGGTGTGCAGGCATCCACGATCGAGACCGACCTCCTCGTGGCCTTCCGCCACCCATCGGAGGCGGGGGGCGTCCTGGCGGAGCTGCAGGGGGTCGCGGCCACGGGTCAGGAGGTGGCCGTCGAGATCCTCACCGGCGACCAGGCCCGGGCGGTGGAACCGCACCTCTCGGCGGAGATCTCGACCGCGGTCGTCGTCCGTGGCCAGCGCTACATCACGCCGTCCGCGTACGTCTCGGCTCTCGCGCACCAGGTCCGGATCCGCGGCGGACGGATCACCGAGGAGACCGCCGTCACCGGCGTGCAACGCCGGTCCGACCGCGTGGTGGTGACGGGGACCGACCGCGAGCTCGAGGCGGACGCGGTCGTGCTGGCAGCCGGCTCGTGGCTGTCACCCCTCGCGCGCCCCCACGGCGTCCGCGTCCCGGTGCAGGCCGGCCGCGGCTACAGCTTCACGGTGGCGTGCCATGACCCGCTCACCGTCCCCGTCTACCTACCGTCGCCGAGGGTGGCCATCGCCCCGGACGGCGACCGGGCCCGCCTCGCAGGGATCATGGAGTTCGCCGACGCCGACGCCCCACCCGTCCGAGGGAGGATCCCTTCGATGGTGCGGGCGGTGCGGCCGCTGCTCGCGGGAATGGACCTCGACGACCGCGCCGACGAGTGGGTCGGACCGCGTCCGCTCACCTCAGACGGCATCCCGCTCGTGGGCGCGACCCGAACGCCCGGCGTGTTCGTCGCCGGTGGTCACGGCATGTGGGGCGTGACCTTGGGACCGCTCACCGGACGGTTGCTGGCAGGGGTTCTCGTGACGGGCCGCGCCGCTCCGGAGCTCCGCCCGCTCAACCCCTTGCGCTGACGCTGGGCGCGACGCGATGTCCGCGCGGTCGCGACGTTCGCGAACGAGGCCCGACGCGCTCGCGTGACGCGCCGGCGTTCGGGTTCGCCTGCGCGCGGTTGTAGCCTTGCGGCGGTGCAACTCCCGGGGGATTCGGGTTGGGGGGCCGGTGCTGACGCCGTCGATGGTCGTCCCCTTGCACGTCGCTCCTGCAGGCGCAGTGTGCACGCCTCCGCGAGGCGTGCGGAACAACGGCAACACCAGTTGAGCGTGAACGAAGCGCGGGCCGGGCCAGACGGTGACCGGTGCCGTCTCACCGCCGCAGCCGCGGGTCGGCGACCGCAGCGAACCGGCCGACGGTCGCGTCCGTAGGCTCGGTCTTCTCCAGCCACGAGAGGAGGACGATGACGCTCGCCGCCGACACGAGCTTCAGCACCACCCGTGGCTTCCACACCGCCAACACCTGGACGCGCGAGCGCGACGACGAGCTGGCCGCGCTCGTGTCCCAGGGCGAGGTGACCCAGGACCAGCTCGACAATGCACGCCGGCGCGCCAAACGCATCGGGATGGACACCGCGCTCATCTTGATGAGCGACGGGCTCGTCACCGAGCTCGAGATCGCGCAAGCGCTCGGCCGCGAGTGGGGCATCCCGGCGATCGACATCACCACCGCCGATTTCGACGAAGACCTCGTGCGACGACGCTCGGGGAGGGAGTACATCGAACGGGGGTGGGTCCCGATCCGTCGGGGCGACGACACACGCATGATCGTCGCCACCTTCTACGAGATCACACCGGAGCGGCGCGCGGCGATCGAGAGCGAGCTCGGAGAGGCGGCGACGTACGTCGCGTGCGGACGCTGGGCGATGCGCGAGGCCCTCCTACGCGTCTACCGCGACGCCATCGCGCAAGAGGCCGCGAACTCGCTCGCCGCGTCGAACCCCGCCCTCTCGGCGCGGACGGTCTTTTCGAAGTCCCAGAAGGTCTGGTTCGTCGTGGCGCTCGTCGTCCTCGCCGTGGCCCTGTCGCTATGGCCGTTCGAGACGCTCATCGCCTTCGTGACCGCGGTGAGCTTCGCCTACCTGCTCGCGACCGGGTTCAAGTACATCGTGTCCCTCCGCGGTTCGCGTTACGACTTCGTCGAGCAGATCTCTGTGGACGAGATCGCGAGCCTCATCGAGGACCGCCTTCCCGTCTACACCGTGCTCGTCCCCGTCTTCCACGAAGCCAACATCGTCGGGCAGCTGCTCGAGAACCTCGGTCGCCTCAACTACCCGCGCTACAAGCTCGAGGTCCTCATCCTGGTCGAGGAGGAGGACGACGAGACCCAGGCTGCGATCGCCGCGACCAACCCACCGTTCCACTTCCACACCATCGTCATCCCCCGCGGCCAACCCCAGACCAAGCCACGCGCGTGCAACGTCGGCCTCACGCTCGCCACCGGAGAATTCCTCGTCATCTACGACGCCGAGGACCGTCCCGACCCGGACCAACTGAAGAAGGCGGTCATCGCGTTCCGTCGCGGTGGTGACGACCTCGTCTGCGTCCAGGCGTCACTCAGCTTCTTCAACGTGGAGGAGAACGCGCTCACCCGGATGTTCACGCTCGAGTACGGGTTCTGGTTCTACTACATGCTCTCGGGCCTCGACGCCTCGAGACTGCCCATCCCCCTCGGCGGGACGTCGAACCACTTCCGGGTCCGTCAGCTGCGCGAGCTCGGTGGATGGGATCCCTACAACGTGACCGAAGATGCGGACCTGGGAATCCGCGCGAGCGCCCTCGGCTATCGGGTCGGGATCATCAACTCAACGACCCTCGAGGAGGCGAACACCCAGATCCCGAACTTCATCCGTCAACGGAGCCGGTGGATCAAGGGGTACATGCAAACGTCGCTGGTCCACGCCCGGCAACCCCGAAAGCTCATTCGTGAGATCGGCGTCGTCCCGTTCTTCGCCTTCGTCCTCCTCGTCTTCGGGACGCCGATCACCTTCCTCGGGGTGATTCCCTCCTACCTCATCACGACGATGTCGATCTGGTTCCACAACGCCACGCTTGCCGGCATCGTGCCCACGTGGACGATGTGGGTGATGATCTTCAACTTCATGATCGGCAACGTCATCATGGTCGAGACGAACATGATGGGCCCGTTCAAACGGGGCCGCTACGGCCTCGTGCCCTGGGCGATCCTCAACCCGCTCTACTGGGTCCTCCACTCGATCGCGTCGTACAAGGCGCTCTGGCAGTTGGTCACGCGTCCCCACTACTGGGAGAAGACGAACCATGGCCTTACGACTCAGAGCGCCTGAGTTCCACGCCCCGCCGCGGTCGTTGAGCATCGCCAGCCGTGAGCGCACTCCCTTCGACCCCTTCCCCTTCAACTTCTGGGCCCGGGCCGCCACCCGTCTCGGCTTCGCCGTGCCCTTCGTCGCCGTGGCCCTGGTGGCCCGCAACGCCGACGTCGGGTTCGCCACCCCGAACGACCAGGTCTTCGCGCAGATCTCGGCGATCGACTGGCACCACGGCAACGTCCGCTGGGTCGACCACCTCTATCCGCCGGTCGGCACCGTCGTCGCAACCCTGGCCGGCCGCGTCATTCCCCTTCACGCGCTCGGGCTGGCCATCGTCGGCGCGCTCGTGGCCGGGTACTTCCTCCAGAAACTGCTCGAGGCCATGGTCCAGCGCCAGCTCACCCCCGTCGAACGCGCCGTGTTCCTCGGGGCACTCGTCCTGAACCCGCTCACCTTCTACCTCTTCACCGAGAACACGCGGCTCGCCGCGGCGATCGCGCTCTTCGGCATCGGGGCCATCGACCTCCTGCACTTCCTCCGGTTGAATTCGACGCGTGACGGCTTCCGCTGCGGGATCGTCCTCATGCTCGCGGCGCTCACCGATCCGATAGGCGTGGCACTCGTTGCCGTCGCAGTCGTCTGCACGCCGTTCCTCCTGCCCCCCGGATCTCGGGAGCACGGCAGATGGCGGGCGAGCGCGATCGTCATCGCCTTCCCCTCGGTCGGCGCGTACGCGATGTGGGCCTTCCTCGACTGGGCGTTCAGAGGAGATCTCTCCGAGTCCTTCGGCGTGGCGAGCGCCGGTGCCCACGCACGGCTGGTCGCGTTAGGGAACTTCCTCACCTCGACGGCAGGAGTCCTGTTCCTCCTGCTGCTCGTCTGCGCATGGCTGCTCGCTCTCCTTTCCCGGGGCCCCTCGGCGATCGTGATGGTGACGCTCGCCGTCTCGGTCTTCTTCGCGGCTCAGATCTGGGGTTTCGGCAGCACACACTCGGAAGGCGCACCGTTCCTCATCGTCGTCACGTCGATCGTCGCGTTCTTGCCGAGCGCGCGCTCGCGGTCGATCGCGCTCGCGTACGACGCCGTCGCGGTTGCGCTCTTCCCGATCCTGTGGCTCGCGGCAGCGAACACCGCGTCGATCGACGCCTGGTACCGGGCCGTCGCGTCCTCAACCGGGTTGCCGAGGTAGACCCGAGGGGCCTGTCTCGGCCAGCTCGACGAGCTCCTCGACGAAGGCGGCGGTGTCCTCCCATCCGGTGACGGCTCGGGTGGGAATGCCGAGCGTCATCACCGGGTGGTCGTTGCCACCGGCATCGAGCCGGTCCCCGACGAAGAGCATGTCGGCGAAGGCGATCCCGGTGACCTCGGCGAGCTTGCGCATCCCGTACGCCTTGTCGACGCCCTTGCGCGTCACGTCCACCGAGGTCGACCCCCCCGAGCGGACCGAGAGCTCCGGAAGCCGCGCCGCGACGGCTGCAGCGAGACGGGCCTTCTTCTCCCCCGTCGGGTCCCAGGCCTTCTTCGCGTCGACAGGGGCTTCCTGCCCGAGCGCGGAGAAGGTGATCTGCGAGCCACGATCCTCGAGGATCGGACCCCACGTCTCGGACTCCCAGTAGCCGAGCGCACGCGCCTCTTCTTCCAGGGCGCGCATCGCCGCGTCCCGTTCGGCGTCCGAGAGCGATTCCGCGTACTGGACCTCCCACTCGCCGGCGACGAAGCGGAAGTACTGGGTTCCCGACGCCGGCATGAGATGGAGGCGCCCCAGCGCGTCGGGCGCAGCCGCGTCGAGCCGGTCGACCACCTGAGTCTTGAACTGTCCGAACTGGCCGCCCGAGATCACGCAGGCTGGGACGACGTCGAGCAGCGCGACGAGTGCGGCCGCCATGCGCTCGGGAAGCGGGGACTTCGACGGCGCGAGCGTGTCGTCCAAGTCGAAGGCCACCATGCGCACCTCTATCGCCATGGGACGGACGATATCGGTGTCACCGGCCGGGGCAGCCGCCGACACCTGCGCGGCTGGGTGGGTGCTGCTAGGCCCTTTCCGGCGCGGCCCAGACGATCACGTTGTCGTAGTAGTGGCCGGTTGTGTAGTCGAATGTCCCCCCGCAGGTGACCAGGGCCAGCCTCGGGGGACCACCGGTCGTCCAGATCGAGGAGGGAAGGTCCTTTTTCAGCACCTGCTCGACGCCGGTCACGGCCCAGTGGGTGGTCGTGCCGTCGGCGGCGACCACCTCGATGGCGTCGCCGGGCACGAGGTCAGGCAGGTCCCAAAAGGCCCAGTTGTCGACCCGGTGGCCGTCGACGACGGCCACACCTGCCGTGCCGGGGGCGGGCCCCCCGTCCCACCACCCCACCTCTTGGGCGGCCAGGGGCACGGCCAGGTTCCCCTGGTCCCCCGGCGTCGTGTCGATGCCCTCTGGGACGATGGCGGCCCGCTCGTCGATGGCCGGGAT